>NZ_CEYIHJ010000098.1:0-731 GCF_982836095.1 Kosmotoga sp. | reverse complement strand
CCGGGCTCGGTACTTTTTTGCCCAATCCCAGACAAGCTCGAGAAATTTTTCACGCCCGAGATCATCCCGATGAATCCCTTTTTTGGCAAGGTCTTTTTCCACAGCGTTTTGAGTGGCAATTCCCGCATGGTCTTCACCTGGAACCCAGAGTGTGTTAAAGCCTCTCATACGTTTGTACCTTATGATGATATCCTGTAGGGTCAGGTTCAAAGCATGACCCATATGAATGGTACCAGTTATATTTGGTGGTGGAATAACTACCGTGAAGGATTCACCATTTCCACGCGGTTTGAAGTACCCATTTTTGTTCCATAAGTCGTACCACTTATCCTCGATTTTTGAGGGATCGTACCTAGTACTTAACTGTTCCATTTTCTCCCTCCTTTGCAGTTTTGCAATGATTATAACATGCTAATGCTATAATTGTTGCGAAGGCTTTTTTACAACCAGAGGAGATGGATTCTTGTGTATTTCAAGGTCTCGAGGGATCCAGTTTACACCGAAATATACCTTTATCCGCTTGAAATACTTTTCATGGATACCAGGCCTGTCCAGAGACTCAAATTTCTATCTCAACTCGCAGGGGCGGAATCTGTCTATCCTGGAGCTACTCATACGAGATTATCACACTCCATGGGAACTATGCATATTGCAGGTATGTATGCCACACATCTCTTTCCTGAAGCCCCGGGAAAGGAAGGATTTTAAAAATTGCCCGGGTTCCTTACGAT
>NZ_CEYIHJ010000097.1:265-7101 GCF_982836095.1 Kosmotoga sp. | reverse complement strand
GTAAAATATCCACGATGGCAGGTATGTCAGGCGTGGGGAAAAGCAGCCTTTTGAATGCTCTTAAACCCGGATTGAAATTGAGAACTTCCGATATTTCAAAAAGACTTGACAGGGGAAAGCACACAACAACAAGGGTAGAACTCCTTGAATTTGACTTCGGTGGGTATGTGGCCGATACACCGGGCTTTGCTTCGCTGGAATTGCCTGAAATACTTCCTGAAGAGTTGAAAGATTATTTCAGAGAATTGAAAGTGCACGGTGGTTACTGTGCTTTTTCCGATTGCGCCCACATCGATGAGCCCGGTTGTTATATAAAGGAACTAGTAGAAACGGGTGATATTCCATCGACGAGGTATGAAAGCTATAGAAAAATGTACAAAGAGCTTCAGGAAAAAAACAAGGGAAAAAAGAGGTGGAAGTGATGATAAAGGTATCTCCTTCGATACTCGCGGCAAATTTTCTGAACCTCCAGCAAGAACTTGATAAAATCAAAACGGCTGATTATTTACATATCGATGTCATGGATGGGCATTTTGTGCCGAACATCACCTTTGGATTTCCGCTGCTTGAAGCCTTAAATAGGGTTGATACCTTGCCTCTTGATGTTCATCTTATGATTTCAGATCCATCAAGATATGTGGATAGGTTTATGGATTTCGGTGCCAGGATTATCGCTGTACATATTGAAGCGGAAACTCACCTTCACCGACTGCTTGAAAGGATTAAATCGAGAAATGTCGAAGCTTTTGTTGCCCTGAACCCCCACACTCCGGTGAATGCTTTGGAAAGCATCTTGCCCTTTCTCGATGGGGTGTTAGTTATGACCGTAAACCCGGGATTCACCGGCCAGAAGTTCATTTCCCTTGCCGCAGAGAAGATTAGGCAACTGGATTCCATACGTCGAGAAAAAGGGTTAAGCTATCAGCTGGCCGTTGATGGTGGAATAAACCTGAACACCGCTCCCACTGTTGTGGAATACGGAGCGGATATTCTCGTCATGGGGGCAGCTATTTTCAGAAGTGATTCTCCAAAAGAAGTGATCGAAAAAGTGAAGGAGTTAAAGCGATGAAAATATATCTTGTGACAGGTAACAAGCATAAGGTCGGCGAAATCAGCGCGTTGGCAGGCGATGATTGGACAATCGTTCCCATTACTTCTGTCATAAATAACAAGATAGAGATTGAAGAAAAAGGGGATAGCTTTTTGCAGAATGCGCTGATAAAGGTTGAAAGCTTCAAGCATTTAAAAATTCCATTGATAGCAGATGATTCGGGGCTTGAAATTGATGCATTGGGTGGTTTCCCCGGGATCAAATCTGCGAGGTTCATGGATGGATACCCATATACAGAAAGAATGGAAGAGCTCTTAACACGGCTGGAGAGTGAAGAAAATAGAAAAGCGCGCTTCAAGTGCGCCGCGGTTTACTATCACCCCACCGGCGTGGTGCTTGCCGCCGAAGGAGTTGTTGAGGGCACTATTGCATTTGAAATAAGAGGCACTCAAGGATTTGGATACGACCCGATATTTGTGCCTGAAGGGTACAATATGACCTTTGGCGAATTGGGGGAGGAAGTGAAATCGACAATTAGCCATAGAGCGACAGCCTTTAAGAAACTCTTCTCACTGCTTCGCCTTTTCTTTTCGAGTACAAATACAACAGGGCACCACAGATCATAAGGATAATGGAAATAACTTGCGCTGTGCGGAATTCTCCTACTTTCAGGCTATCCAGACGTAGCCCTTCCACAAAATATCTGCCTGCTGAATACAAAACCAGATAAAGCCCGGTTGTTTCTCCGTATCTTTTTCGGGATTTTCTGGTGTAGTTGAAAACAAGGAAAAAAACGAAGAGATCCCACAAGCTCTCGTATAAAAAGGTGGGGTGGAAATACTCATATTGGCCAAATCCTGGCATTCGGTAAGCAGGTGGGACGTACATTTTCCATGGCAAATTCGTTGGAGCACCGTAGGCTTCGTGATTCATGAAATTTCCCCAGCGCCCAATAGCCTGAGCAAGGGGAAGGACGGAAGTAAATATATCTGAAGCCTGCCAAAAACTTATTCCAGCGCTTTTCCTTAATCTGGTATACAAAAAGCCCGACAGTAATGCTCCAAAAATAGCCCCGTGTATGGCAAGGCCTCCGTTCCAGATCTTGAATATTTCCATAGGATATTTGCGGTACAGGTCAAATTCGAATGCTACATAGTACAAACGCGCACCGACAATCCCGGCTATTATTCCCCAGAAGATCATCTCTATGAGGTAATCTTCTTTGATTCCTTCTCTCAAAGCCAATTTTCTGCCCAAAAAGTATGCGATGAATATAGAAGAGGCAATCAGGAACCCGTACCACCTGATTTCCAGAGGGCCCAGGTTGAACAGCACAGGGTTTACAATAAGCTTTCCCGAAAAGCTTAGAACCAAAAACCAACCTAAAAGAACAATTCCAGCAATTATTGCCGCAAAAAGGACTACACGTTTTGTCATTGCCAATCCCCCCATTTGACTCTATTATACAAAAAAACATGCTGGCATTTGCCAGCATGTTTCAAAATACCTCATTGTTATTCTTCTGTTGTCTCTTCTTTTTCCTCGGTGTTCTTTTCAGGTTCATTTGATGATTCAGTAGCTTCGGAGGGTTCAGCGACTTCTTTGCTTTCCTCTTCTTTACTCTCGCCTGCATCGATCTCCTTGAAGGTTGCGGACGCGATAACCAGATCCAGAACCTTGTTCTTTCTCAGATTTGCCGCAATATCCTCACGAAGGTCTTCCCTTGATTTGATGATTTCCGTGGCTCTTTCCACAGAAATTCCCCAGTATGGCGCCAGTTCTTCGGCGTTTTTCAGCACTTCTTCTTCAGTCACTTCGATGTTGTTTTCTTTAGCAATCTCGGCTATAAAACGATCTCTTTTAAGCTCGTTGATAATGCTTTCTTTGATCTGATCTCGAAGGTTTTCCTCGCTGCCTGCTTGTTTTAGATAGTTGTCGTATTTTTTCTCTTTGATGAGGTTTTCTATGGATTTGAGTACGAAATAATCTATTGTCTTATCGGAGATCTTGACATCTACGAGATCAACAATTTTGTCGAAAGCCTGCTGCCTGAGAAAGTCTTTTTTCCAGTTGTCAAAGGCTTCAATGCCTTCTTCTTCAATTTTCTTTTTCAGCTCTTCAAGTGTTTCAACTTCGCTGGCAACTGATTTGGCGAACTCATCATCGATTTCCATGAGAATGCGTTTGAAAACTTCCTTGACTTCAACCGTGTAGTTGTAAACATTATCGGAATCCTCAAAAGTCCGCTCGAATTCCACAACGTCGCCCTTTTTCTTCCCGATAATGTTCTTAACGATGGGTCTGTCATCTTCTTCAACAATATGTATTTCCTGAGTTTTCTTATTAGCGATTACTTTGCCGTCTTTGACTATGGTGTATTCGATTTCAACGACATCACCAATTTCAGCCGGTCCATCTTTCGGCTCAATAATGGCATTCTCATTTCTGAGTTCTTCGAGTTTGTTCTCAACGTAATTGACCAGCACGTCTTCCCTTTTTGGGATGGAGAACTCCATACCCTTATAGTCCTTTATTACAGCTTCAGGCTCTCTGTGAAGTTCAACTACGAAGGTTACACTGTCGTCTTCATTTCTTTTTCTCTCTACAACGATGGCGGGAATGAAGAGTTGTTCTTCTTTCTTCAGCTCTTCTTCCACGGCTTTTCCGAGCTCATCGAAAACGATCTCATCAAAATTTTCGCCAAGGTAGGACATGACGATACCTTTTGGGGCTTTGCCCTTTCTAAAACCTCGTATTGAATAATTGGCATTGACATACTTGACTGCTTCGTTTTCGGCTCTTTTTACTTCATCAGGCGTAAATACAAGCTCAAGAACTTCTACGTTGAATTCCTGATTCACTGTCTTTTTTTCCACTCTTGACCCTCCTATCGCAATTTGCGCAGATTTCGTGTTTTCGGTCGATTATAAGTCTTTAATCCATTATATCGGTTAAACGCAGGTTATAATTCCAGTATCTCATATTCATTGGTTGATTCATCCAATAGCAAGCATGTTGCCTTCTCTGAAAGGTAGCCACAGGCTTCCCCTGGATTTGCAATGAAGGTGTCCCCCGGCCTTATGTCGATCTCATGAGTATGTCCATAGAAAATATAGTCCAGATCGGTGAGCCTTTCAAGTCCAAAGGGCTCATGCATGAGCGCAATCCTTTTCTCCTGATGAATTATAACCACAGGCTTGGTGAAGAGAGAATTCCCGAGAATCTCTTTGAGCATGATCTTTTCACCATCGTTGTTGCCGGTTACTACAAAAACACTTCCCTGAAAATCCGTTAGGAGCCTTGCCGTAAATGGGGATACTATGTCACCACAGTGAAATATGGTATCGACATTGTTACTTTTGGCTAATTCTATTGCTTTCTTTGTGTTTTCCATGTTGTCATGGGTATCAGAAATCACCATCCACATATGCTCTACCCTCCAAACAGTTGTAATTTTAGATGTTTTCACATACAATTATACTGTCGATTGGAGCATATTCATCGAAATCGGAATACATTGGAGCTGAAAAAATTGGCGGAATACATTCTTCGTTTTAACAGAGGTGGACTGCTCAGGTTTTTGTCTCAGCAAGAAACAAGCACAGCGATTGAAAGAATGCTGAGACGCGCGAAAATTCCTGTTGCTTATTCCCAGGGCTTCCATCCTCATCCCAAAATTTCATATGCTCCTGCGGTACCCACAGGTGTTGCAAGCTCTGCCTTGTACCTGAAGCTAACAACCACCGAAGAGGATGACGGTATATTTGAGAAACTCAACATGTACTCTATTTTTACGTTGCGCATTCTGGACGTGTGGAAGATAACGGAAGATATAAACTTTCAAGAGCTTGTAGAAAAATACTATTACACTCTGTATCTTCCGAAAAAAGCGTTTGATCCGAAGAAATTTTCACCAGATGCGCTGGTGGAAAAGCAAGGAAAGAAGAAACTGAAAATCTTCAAGGCAGCCGAAGTGTATGAAAACTTTGGATTTTCTGAATTGAGTGACTACTTTATGGTAAAATATTTCCAGCCAGTGTCAAAGCTGGTTTCATATCAGAAACTGCTTAAAATCCTTTCCAATACTGATGAAGTATCGGAAAAGTGTGTTTATGTGTATGTCAAAGATGCCGTGTTCCAAGGTAAGTATCTGAAAGAAATACTTAACAATATAGGAGGGAAAGAAAATGTCCGGTCATAATAAGTGGGCCAATATCAAGCACAGAAAAGCCGCCCAGGATGCGAAGAGATCGAAGATATTCACAAAAATCATCAGAGAACTCATGGTCGCGGCAAGGGAAGGTGGCACAGATCCCATGACTAATGCCGCTCTAAGAGCTGCGATGGATAAGGCAAAAGCTGCCAATATGCCCAAAGACACGATGGAAAAGGCAATCAAAAAAGGAGCTGGAGAACTGGAAGGCCAGTCCTTTGTTGAAGCCATGTATGAAGGGTACGCACCTGGTGGAGTCGCTATGTTGATAAGAGCACTAACCGATAACAAAAATAGAACCGCTCAGGAAATCAGGCATATCCTTTCCAAACACGGTGGAAACATGGCAGAAAGTGGAAGTGTTTCATGGATGTTTGAAAGAAAAGGAGTAATAAGTATTCCAAAATCAGAGATTTCCGACATGGACGAATTCCAGCTTCTCGTTATAGACGCTGGAGCAGAAGACATAAAAGATGAAGATGATCCCGTACAGATTATCACATCACCTGAGCAAGTCTCTGATATTAAAAGCACTCTCGAAGAAAATGGATTCAGTGTCTCATATGAACTGACCTACATTCCGAAAAACACCGTTGCGGTTTCTGGCGGTGATGCAGAAAAGCTTTTGAAACTATTGAACTTGCTGGAAGATAGCGATGACGTTCAGGAAGTATATGCTAACTTTGAAATGGATGACTCTGAAATGGAAGCTATAATGGAAAACCTTTGATGAAAATCAACCGCCCCGCAAGGGGCGGTCATTTATTGATACCTGCAATGATTTGGATAATATGCGTAAGGTTCGGTGATTAAAGTGGTTGTAGCTATTGGTCTTGTAATTGCTTTGATGATTGATCAAGTAACCAAGGCGATTGCCGAAAGCAATCTTCAATATCTTGTGAGAATAGATGTTCTTGGCAAAGTTCTTGGATTGAGATATGTTCACAATAAGGGTGTATCTTTTGGGCTTTTGAAAAGCCTGGGCGTTTACAACATCGCCATCATTACATCGGCGATAATACTTCTGTTGCTTTTTATTGGCAATCACTTCAAAGATAAACTCACCTCAAAGGAGAAATTCTTTTTCGGAATCATACTGGGAGGTGCTCTAGGCAATCTCATTGATCGCTTGCGGCTTGGTTATGTGGTGGACTTCATTGAGATACCTTACTGGCCGATATTCAATGGAGCAGATAGCTGCGTAGTCGCTGGCACTGTCCTTTTGTTATTCCTGTTCTATCGGAGGGAAAAATCACGTGTTGGAAGAGATAACGGTAACGAATCGTGAAAACGGCTGGCGGCTCGATAGGTTCATAACGGAAATAGCACCGGCCTGGGTTTCACGTTCCGCCATACAGCGGCATATTAAAGAGGGAAAGGTACTTGTGAATGGCTCTACGAAAAAGCCAGGCTACAAAGTCAAAGCTGGTGAGTGTATTACTTTTGAGATGCCGGGGAAGCCCCTTGAAGCAGAAGCCCAGCCCGAAGACATTCCGCTGAACATAATATATGAGGACAGAGACATCATCGTAGTCAACAAGGCTGCGGGATTGCTGACGATGGGAACGGGCC
>NZ_CEYIHJ010000097.1:0-255 GCF_982836095.1 Kosmotoga sp. | reverse complement strand
CATCCTGTCCACAACAAAAAAAGTGGCACGTTGGTAAATGCGCTTCTGAACCATTGTGGAGATCTTCAGGGAATTGGTGGTGTAATGCGCCCTGGAATAGTTCATAGGCTTGATAAAGAGACCAGTGGCATCATAATAGTCGCCAAAAACGACATGGCCCACAATTCACTCTCCCTTCAATTCAAGGTCCGCAGTACCGAAAAAACCTACATTGCAATTGCGAAAGGGAAAACACCCCATCACGGCCAGATAGTG
>NZ_CEYIHJ010000096.1:4909-7106 GCF_982836095.1 Kosmotoga sp. | reverse complement strand
CTGATGGGATGACAGATGGTGAAGCGACGGCTGGCGGAACGGCAAGTGGTGTAGACGCAAAACCATATCGAAAGAATGCTCATCCCCACCATAGCTGGGTTTATCTGAGCAAGGTCAGCATAGTCTCTGCAAGCGTCAACATCGTGAACCTCAACCACGAAGCGGTTTAGCATATTTTCCATAACACGTATTTACTGCCTGGTGCTTGATTTTCCAGATCCCGGTTTACGTGTTTTCTTTGTTATCATAGTTGTGTTTATGCACATATATGCAATAGGATAATTACCAATATGAAACCAACTATAAATGTGCTTCTTGAGCTTTCTAATGAAAAAAGTGTTATCATATATCAGAGTGTATTACTCGGAAATGAAATGATGTTCTTTGGATTTTGATCACATAGATGAAAATCCAACACAAGAGTATGAAAGAGATCACCAGAAATGTGTAACAAAGAAAGTTTCAAAGCTTACGATGACGTTCTACCAACAGGAGGTGAATCTCTATGCGTGATAAAGAAAAGATAATTTTTTATAAGGAAACTTTTGAGAGATTGGAAAAGATAAAGGAAGATTTGATTGCACGTATTCATTACAGGTTCTGATATTTTGGATAAAAAGCAAAATGCCCCGAAAGGGGCATTTTATATAAAAGCATCTTCACCTTATACCCAATTCCTTTTTCACTTCTTCAGGTGAACGGTTTTCAAGTGTGGCGATCCTCTTATAGATAGGCGGATGCGTGCTGAAAAGCGAAGCGAAAGCTGAGGATTTCTCATTTACCTTTCTCTTCAAAGGATCTGCAATGAAAAGATGCGCTGTTGCAGTATTGGCTGTGGGCAGTTTTTTCGAGACGGTAGCAATTTTTCTAAGGGCGCTCGCTAATCCCACCGGATTTCTGGTCAGTTCCACTGAACGGGCATCTGCGAAATATTCCCTTGTGCGTGAAACAGCAAAGAGCGAGAGCTTCCCCACAAAAGAAAAGAGCGTAGCAAGTCCAGCAACAGCTGCAAAAAATACGAGAATTGCCGTACCTGTGTTATCCTTTTTACTCCTTCTTCTGCCTCGCGCGAAACCACCAAATCTCAGATAATTCAGCAGCGCTCTAACGGCAAAAATCTGAATAATGACCACAGCACCTATAAGCGCTGATATCATGGTCATTATCAGAATATCCCGGTTGACAATATGGCTCAACTCATGCCCTATGACTCCCGCGGTTTCTTCTCTGTTCAGGTTTTTGAGCAAACCTGTGGTAACACAAACCACTGCATCTTCACGCTTAAACCCCGTAGCGAAAGCGTTTATAACTTCATCATTGTCTATGATGTACAATTCTGGAGGTTTGGGAAGGCCTGCAGATATGGTGAGTTCATCGAGTATGTTTTTCAATTGCTTCTCTTCAAAATTCTCCGGATTGAAAGGGCGGGCTTTTACAGAGCGCAAAACCATCTTTTTTCCGGAATAGATGGATACCAGAAATTGAATTGTGGCTATCGAAAGAAAAACAGCCGTGAATATTGGCAGCATGCCGAAAGCGAAGTCTATTATTAGTCCAAAGGCCGCCATCATAATATAGAAAAGTGTAACTAAAAGAGCGGTTTTTCTAACATTTTTGCGCTCCTCAGCATAAAAATCAACGCTAAATGCCATAGCATTCCACCTTAGATATTAAGATCGACTTGAGGGACTTCTCTTTCTGTTTTATCCTCTATCTCAAAAAGCGGGAAGGGCTCAAATTTGCTTGAATACATATTGGCTACGATGTTATCAGGGAAAACCTCTATCTTTGTGTTGAACCTCGTTACTGTGTCGTTATAGAACTGCCGAGCATAGGAAATCTTATTTTCCGTCGTGGTGAGCTCTTCCATAAGCTGTTTAACATTTTCGTTGGCTTTCAGCTCAGGATAGTTTTCCACCACAGCGAGCAATCGCCCAAGAAATCCGCCAAGTTCCCTTTCAGCTTTAATCTTATCCCCAACACCTTGTGCTGATATTGCCTTCGCACGGGCTTCCATAACCTTTTCGAGGGTTTCACGCTCGAATTTCATATAACCCTTTACTGCGTTCACAAGATTGGGGATCAGGTCATGCCTTCTCTTGAGCTGAACGTCAATTTGGGCCCAGGCGTTTTGCACACGCTTTTTCAACCTGATAAGGCTGTTATAAATACCTATAAACCAGAAAATAAGAACAAG
>NZ_CEYIHJ010000096.1:0-4899 GCF_982836095.1 Kosmotoga sp. | reverse complement strand
TACTACAAGAACAACTGCGCCTATTATCATCTAACCACCTCCATGCTTTATTCTTAACTTACTTGAGGTCCCTGCAAATCCTCTTCAAGGTAACTAAAGGTTTCATTTTCAAAAAGAAATAGATTTTTCTTTTTGGCTGCTTTTTGATAGAGCTTCAAAAACTCAAGTGGGTGACCAACTGTCTCTACAAGAGCTTTTCTACCAAAGGTATCCTCGATTTCAAGTGCCATTCTGCACCCTGCGGGAACAATGAAAGAGTTCAAAAGCCACGCTTTGCTCTTCATGCTCTCAAGATCTCCTTCATACTCACCATGATGATATCCCAGATACAGTTCCTGCAAAATGTCTAAATAGCCGCTGAACTCATCTTCGATCTTTTCTCTGAATTCCTTCAACTTATTCATTGTAGGAAGGTCCCTGGCATCTGAAACACAGTTTGCTATACCCTCAGCTTCTAAAATCACGAATTTTTCCACAATCAAATCCTTTACCGAATCGGGATCAAATTCAAGTTCTTCTACCACTGATTCACGCCCGGCATGATGCGCAAGATGAGTACACATGGAAACAAGCCCCTCTTTTCCCACTTCCAGGGCAAACAGCGGGTCACAATAAGCACTCCGTGATGTAAGCCGGGCATTTCGAGGCATTGGGGTTAAGTAAAGCTCAAAACTCTTGAAAGAGGCATTTGAAGGAAGATATGCTTTTGCCTTTTCGATGACTTCCTCCCAGATAGCATCTTCATCAGGCAAAATTTCAGCGGCAAAATCCAGGACATCCTTCTCTCTTTCCTTCAATCTTTCAATGTAGTAAACAAGCTCTGCAGCATCTTTTGATAATCCGGCTTCAGAAAAGTTTTTTAGAAAGACTGCTTTGAGAACCTGTTCTTCTTCATCTTTGCTTATACTGAATTCATTGAACATATCATTTAAGATAGATCCTTTTACCGTTTTGATTTTCTCCTCAAGGCTCATATCTTGTGATTTGATCAACTCAGTTAACAGAAAAACAGATTCAAAGTGTATCCAACTCATTACATCCCCTCCCGATTCATCGTGCTTGATTATATCATTTCATTCTCATTGTATGCCAGATTCCCAAATAGTACATTGATTTCAAGGCTAATTTTAAGTTTCTTAAAGAACAATTGACAACCCATAGCAGATATGATAAACTATGCTCATTATATGAACAACGTTCACTTATTGAAGGGATGTGAAATTCGATGAAGACACTTATTATCTACACCAGCAAGACCGGAACGACGGAGAAATGTGCTAAAAAGTTATCGGCGGCTCTTAAGTCGGAAACTAGACTGCTAAAGCTGAGAGACGCGGCAAAAGAAAACCTTGGGGCATACGATGCTATTATCTTCGGAAGTTATATTCACATTGGAAAAGTACCTTCAAAGCTGCAAAAATTCATTGGAAAGCATCCAGAACTTATGGAGAAGAAACTCGGGTTATTCCTTTGTATGGGTGATACAGCTGAAAAACTCGATGAATACCTTGCAAACAATTTTAATGAGCGCTTTTTGAATCATTGCAGTGTAAAAGGTTATTTTGGTGGGGAATTCAATTTTGAAAAAATGGGTTTTGTCATCAGAAAAATGATCAAAAAAATGTCTGAAGGAAAAGAACTTCCTTCTGTAAAGGTAGAAAACATCGAAAGTTTCGCGAGAAAATTCGAAGGGTGAACAAGATGGTAGATAAAGAAAAAAGAATCAAAAAGCGCAGGGAATATTTCGTAAAAGCCACCAGAGAAATCATTGAAGAAGAGGGCATGGAAGGCTTGAATGTTAGAAAAATCGCAGAGAGAGCCGGGTACGCTCCAGCAACCATTTACAATTACTTTGGCAATCTGAATAGCTTGCTCAACGCTGTTATGGATAGTTATGCCGCCGACATAATGAAATGGCTTCAAGACAAGCTATCATTGAATTTACCCGCAGCAAAAAAACTGAAAGCTATGTACATGGAATTTGCACGGTTCTTTCTCGAAAAGACTGAATTGTTCAAGATCATATTCATGAACGAAAGCCTTGGAACTGTTGAAGATGAATCAATGATGCCTAATTTCGCTGAAATGTACCAGCTGAGAATCGGGCTTTTTCACGCTCTTGCAGATGAATACAGCTACTCAAAGGATGATGCATTAAGGTTGGAAGGAATCATAACCCCGATGCTCTTTGGAATGTTTTATGCCCGAAGATTTGGCATTTCCCGGCTTGAGCCAGAAAGGTTTCTTCAGGAATTGAAATCAAATATAGAATATCTGATACCAGAATCGAGGGATTGATTAATGAAAAAAACAGCAAAACGCGTTCTTATTGTAGTTGTTGCGGCCATTGTGCTTTTTGGCTGTTTCGTTGTCATCAAGCTATCAGCCGAATATGCTCAAATGAAGAAAGAGCTGGAAACCATTGTACTTTCAGACATTGATTGCTCCAATCTCAAAGATGGAAACTACCATGGAAATTACAAGCTTGGGCTTGTCAGTGCGAGGGTTCGTGTGAGAATTGACGATGGAAAGATAAGTGATATTGAGATAATCGAGCATGTAACAGGAAAAGGCAAAAAAGCCGAAGAAATAATCAACAGCGTTATAGAAGAACAAAGTGTCAAGGTCGATATAATAAGTGGCGCAACATTCAGCAGCAAAACCATATTAAAAGCAATTGAGAATGCGTTAGACAACGAAGTGCAAACTATGTAATTTGCTTTTTAAGTTGAATTTGTGTATAATGAACTGAGAATTACAATATTTCTTCATCGGGAGGTGGTGCTGAATGAGCAGGAGAATATCAAGACATATAAACAAGTTCATAAGCTCAATTCGGCATAGCGTAGCTTTCCCGACGTCTTTTTTCTTTTAGCTTATAAAACAAACATATAAACATACATATTTAGAACCCTTTGAAAGCCACGCTGTGCTAAAGCGGTGGCTTTTTTATTTCTAATACTAAAACCAAAGACCACGGCTTAGGCCGTGTTTTTTTATGGAGGTAGAGAGATTTGAGAGGAATAGTGGTAAATGTTCAGAAGGGTCTTTACAGAGTGAGAAATGCTGGTACACAGGAAGAAGTGGACTGTACTCTCAGAGGTAAACTCTTTAAACAAAGCCGGACAACCAAAACGCTTGTTGTAGTGGGAGATTATGTCGAATTCCAGCCTGTTGTAGGCGGTAGGGGGGTAATAACTTCAGTAGAAAAGCGAAAAAGCAAGTTAGTCAGAAAAGGAGCAGGCCCAAAAGGGGTGCACCTTGAACAAATAATAGCCGCTAATATCGATCAGGCAATTCTTGTTTTTGCGGTTAAAGATCCAGAATACAACAAAAATCTTATAGAGCGATATATTGTCTCAGCTAAACATGGTGGAATTGAGCCAATAATCTGCTTCAATAAGATAGACCTTATAGAAAAACTCGAAATTCTTGAAGATATCGAAGAATATCAAGCCCTCGGTTATAAAACGTTGCTAACCAGCACAGTTACAGCTGAGGGTATCGAAGAATTGAAGGCTCTCCTAAAAGGCAAAACCTCGGTATTCACTGGGAGTTCAGGCGTTGGAAAATCTTCACTTGTTAATGTGATATTTGAAGAAGAAAAAGCAAAGACCAGCTCGGTCAGCACCAGTCATTATAAAGGGAGGCACACAACAACCTCTTCACAGGTTTATGAACTCCCCTTTGGGGGAAAAATAATAGATGTTCCCGGAATGAGAGAGTTTGGAGTCATTGATGATGGATCGGGGATCGCCAACGCCTTTCAAGACATTGTAGAACTTTCAAAAAAATGCAGGTTCAGAGATTGCAAGCACATAGATGAGCCAGGATGTGCGGTAAAAGAGGCGGTTGAATCAGGAATTCTGGAAGAACGGAGGTACAAGAATTACATAAAACTCAGGGGAAGATAATGTTCATTATTGTTTTATCAGTTCAAAAATCCCCGAAATGGAAAGTGCACTGTAAACCAAAAGGAGCCCCAAAATAATGTTTACAATCTTTCCATAGTTAGAAAAAAAGCGCTGGAAAAGCACACCAAAAACTGTCCAGCTCGAAATCGCTGAAAAAGCGACGAGAGACATAAAAAGGGAAAACAGAATCAAGGCGATGGCGGAGGTGTAATAAGGGATTACAAAATTAGCCATGACCGTTATCCCAAAAAGAATTCCCTTTGGATTAGCAAATTGCATGGCAAAACCCACAAGATAATTGTTGAAGTTTGTCCGGGCATCTTTGACTTGCTTATGCGGTATCATTACGTTGATACCAAGATAGCCAATATATAAAGCTCCAAAAACTCTTATATAGGGCTTGATTTCCGGCATCAGTTTTTCAAGTGCCATGTTGAAAATCCCACTCAAGATTAAAAGCGTGAAAAATCCTGAAGCAACACCTAAAAGGAATTTCAAAGTTTTCCTATACCCAAAACGGTTACCGTTGGCCATGGACATTATGTTATTTGGTCCCGGAGTGAAGCTCATAGTAAGAACATATGCCAAAAAGGGAAACAATGGAAACACAGCTATCCCACCTCAAAATGTATTAGCTTATATTACCATAAACGCGTGATTTCCTAAAATGAATGAGGAAGGAAGTCGAGAGAGTTGCTGCTAAAACGCGCTATGAATTGCTAACGCAATTGCTCTGAACTCCTGCAGAGTTGCCCTGAACCGCTCCGCGGTTGCCTTGAATTGCTAGCGCAATCGACTATGGAACAGGGTCTAGGGTCTAGTTGTGGTTTAGATGTTCTTACTCTCAGTTCTTGCCATGGCGACAGCCGCCTCATACCACACTGGTTCTTACCAGCAAAAACCTGCTATGAACTGCTTGCGCAGTTGCTTTGAACTTCTAACGAAGTTGCCATGAACCGCTTCGCGGTTGACTATAAGACAGGGC
>NZ_CEYIHJ010000095.1:0-7222 GCF_982836095.1 Kosmotoga sp. | reverse complement strand
AAACCCTCCGGGATTCGTTGACTTGATATAGTAGGTGAGTATTCAAGAGCCGAGTAACGAGTTGCGAGTAACGAGAAAACATCAAACCCTGTCTTATAGTCAACTGCGCTAGCGGTTCAGGGCAACTCCGCAGGAGTTCAGAGCAATTGCGTTAGCAATTCATAGCGCGTTTTAGCAACACGGGTCTGGGGTCTGGTTTTTGCTAAACCCAAACCCGTTCTTTGATACCCTAGACCCTGGTTCTAAGCATTTCCATTATTCTACCCATATAATCGGTAATCTGGTTCATTCCGAAGTTCCTCGCCCAACGGTTGAGTTCCTTTCCATCGTGAAAGATGATTATTGTTGGAGCGGTGAACACAGTAAAAGCGCCTGAGGCTTCTGGATTTTTGTTTATATCAATGTACAAGAATTTCCACTGTGGATAATTTTCTTCAATGGCCTCGAGTTTTCTTTTAACCGTGGTGCAGACACCACAGGTAGGGGTTGAAAATTCCACGAGCACCAACTCTTTTTCAATCTCACTTTGAAGTTCATTAAAACTCACTTCTTTCACTTCAATCACCTTTCTGATTAATTTAACAGCGATGATTATTATATCTGTCCATTACGTGTTAGACTTTTCATTAGCATTAAAATGGAGGGTAAGATTTTGAAAAAAGCCGCCGTTGTTGTTCCGATCGTTATTATTGAAGGTGAACCCTATCTAATACTCACCCGACGCTCCAGAAAGCTAAATAACCATCCGGGTCAGATCAGTTTTCCCGGGGGTATCTGGAATGGGAGAGAAACGCTAATTGATACAGCTTTCAGAGAAATGGAAGAGGAGATAGGCGCAAAGCCAAGCAGTGTAATTTTCTTGCACAAATTGGAAATCATTGAGACACTTATGTCTAAAATAGAAGTTCATCCCTATGCTGCTTTGCTTTCTGATAGGATTTTCAAATTAAACAGAGATGAAGTCGAAGAGATTCTCTTTGTGAAGCTTTCCATGTTTTACAAGGTGGAAAAGGAGCTAATTGCGCTCCCCTCAGGGAAAGAAACCATAAAATATAGACTCCCCGGACTGATAGTCTGGGGAGCCACTGCAAGAATTATCGACAGTTCTTTAGAGAAAGTTTCAAAGATGCTTTTAAACTCCGGCTACATCGATTCCATCAACAATGACTGATGGTGAAAAAACAGCTGACGAATCGCCACCCATCAATGGCATGCCATAAGCTACATCATTACCACACACTCTGAGGTTTTCAAACACTTTGAATATGTTTCCAGAGACAGTTATCCCGTCAACCCCTCCAACTATTTTCCCGCTTTCGACTATGAAGCCCCTTGCTCCAAGGGAGAAGTTACCAGATACAGGGTTTGCACCGGAGTGCAATCCGTCAAGCCCGGTGATCACCAGTCCTTCTCCTAATTTCGCAAGAAGTTCCTCAAAACTCTCTTCGCCGGGTTTCACAATGAGGTTGATGAAAGAAATATCAGTAGGGGCTTTGTATCCCCAGATTTTTACGGCATTTCCAGTAGATTCAACATTGTCTTTTTTTGCTGTTTTAAGATCGTAAAGATAGGTTTTCAAAACACCATTTTCAACCAGATGTTTCTTTTTCGTGGGCACACCCTGGTCATCAAAATACCTATTTATCGGACTCCCCTCATAGAAAGGATCGTCTATGAGGGTAAAGCAGTCTGAGGCGATTTTATCTTCAATCCTACCTTTGAGCAAGGATAGGCCCTTTTGCACATTTTCCGCGGAAAACATCTCCGAAAAAACACTTAAAAAACTCGCAAACTCGCTATTCCTAAAGATCACGTTGTATTTTCCGCTTTTGATGGGCGAGGAATTCAACAATAATTTGAGATCCGAAACTATTCGGTCAGAAAGGATTTCAATATCTAAATCCTTTATCCCTTTACCCACAAGAGCATTAAAGGAACTTTTTGGGGTTTCACCGCCGCTCGCCAAACCCATCGCAAAAACATGCCCACCATCGTTTTTAGAGTAAAGGTCCAAACCTTTTGAATTTGCAATGTATATTTCTTCAACGAGAAATCCAAGGCTGTTATAGGGTACCATTGTGATATGCTCATTGTGTTTTTTCAAACCTTCTTCAAGCTCGATAATCTTTTTGACGGCTTCGGATTTCGGCAGTTTGTCGAATTCACCTCGATAGAAGTCTTTTCTGTTATAACTTCCCGTCCCATTGTAAAGCAAATCTTCGTATTCTGACTCAATGATTTTCAAATTTTCCACGGCTTCTTTCACAAGCTGCTGAGCTGATTCATCTGAAAAAGCCTCTGTAAAGGAGCTTCCGACTTTACCATTTTCAATCACTTTGAAACTTGCACCAATGAGGGTGGCGTCTTTGTAGTTTTCAAGCGCTCCCTTTTGAGCACTTACATTGAACTCATGCTGAATTTTTAAGTAAAGTTCGAAATCATTCAATCCCTTTTTGATGGCGGATTCAAAAACCTTTTTCTTGAACTCTTCAACTCTCATTTGTTTCGCCCCCCAACAATCAATTCTGAGACCCTTATCGTAGGCTGACCCACGTCTGCGGGGATACTTCCCGAAGCTGAACCACACATCCCCTGCGCCCTTGCAAGGTCATTACCTACCATATCTATTTTCCAGAGGACCTCTGAACCTTTTCCAATCAAGGTGGCTCCACGAACAGGTTTGGTGATTTTTCCCTTTTCAATAAGATAGCCCTCTCGAACTGAGAAATTGAATTCGCCTGTTCCGGGAATGACCGATCCTCCCCCCATGGATTTCGCGTAAAGTCCGTATTCGGTATTTGCTATGATTTCTTCAGGATAGTATTCACCGGGAAGGATGAAAGTGTTACTCATTCTTGATGTTGGGGCATAACGATAGTCCTGTCGTCGAGCACTTCCAGTACTTTCCATGCCCATTTTCCTCCCGTTGAATTTATCTATCAAATAGCTTTTCAGAATACCGTTTTCGATGAGCACGTTTCTGCGTGTAGGAGTGCCTTCATCATCGATGTTTGCAGAACCCCAGGCATTAGGAATTGTCGCATCATCGACGGCAGACACACAATCAGCTGCAACTTTTTCGCCAAGCTTCCCGGCAAAGACAGAAGCCCCTTTGGCAACTGAGGTGGCTTCGAGGGCATGTCCACAGGCTTCGTGGAAAATCACTCCGCCAAATTCGTTCGAAATGATGACCGGCATTTTGCCAGCAGGTGCATATTCTGCATTTATCATCCTGGCAGCTATGCGACCAGCTTTTTGGCCGGCTTCATAAACATCAAAGGTGTTGTAAAACTCAAATCCCATAGCAGCTCCAGGGCCAAAAAATCCTGTTTCCTTTTCTCCTTCTTTAGTTGCCACGGCTGAAATCATCAATCTTGTTCGCAGTCTTCTATCAGAAGTCTTTAAGCCTTCTGAATTGTATATCCAGATTTTCTGATCGTAGTCCCAAAAATCAACTGATACCTGGGAAATGAGTTTTGAAACGCTTTTCGCTCCTTCTGTTGCGGTTTTCATTATCTTTACCCGCTCGCTTTTGCTTACTGAAGCTGGATCAAGTATAAACAAATGACGATTTGGTATTTTTTTCTCTTCAAAATTAAGTGTTATATCATTTTTCCTATTAGAAGCCAATACATCTCCAATTCCCTGTGCAACGGCCATAAGAGCGTTTTCGGTTATTTCATTTGTGTAAGCGTATATGCTTTGTGCTCCTTTTGTAGCTCTCACACCTACACCAAAAGACCTGCCTGATAGGGCAGTTTCAACTTTTCCAGCAGTCATGGAAATATTGTTAGAATTTCTTTCTTCAATGAATATATCAGCAAAATCAGCCCCCCGCCTGATCAGCTCTACAAGCATTGCCTGTAAGATTTTTTCAGATATCATTTTTTCCCCTCCTCTTAGCCACCTTGAAAAAAGACCGGGAGGGATTCTCCCGGTCGCGTTAAATCCAACTTAGATGTTGTTTTTCTTCAGAAAGTTATCTATAATTTGCTCAAGCGTAGGTTCTCCTATTTCCTGAAGTTCGTAACCCACTCTGACAGCAGGTTTGTTTATTTTTATTACTCTTCTCAAGTCGATGGGCGTCCCGATTATCACGAGTTCGGCATCAGAGTTGTTTATAGTTTCTTCGAGCTCCTTCATCTGCTTTTCACCATATCCCATAGCCGGTAGGATCTGGTCAAGGTGATTGTATTTTTCATAAGTATCAACAATAGAACCTACTGCGTAAGGCCTGGGATCGATGATCTCAGCAGCGCCATATTTCTTGGCGGCAACCCAGCCAGCCCCATAGCTCATCCCACCATGGGTCAGCGTTGGACCGTCTTCCACTACGAGCACTTTTTTGCCCTTTATTGCCACGCTATCTTCCACGGTAAGAGGTGAGGCAGCGTCAACAACAACCGCATCTGGATTGTACTTTGCGATGTTCTGCCTTACAGTTTCGATACCTTCTGGGGTTGCGGTTTCTTCTTTGTTAATGACAATAACATCAGCCATAAGTAAATTAGCCATTCCAGGATAATAATTAACTTCGTGGCCAGGTCTGTGAGGGTCAACAACAGTAATGTAGAGATCCGACTTGTAGAAGGAAAAGTCGTTGTTTCCACCATCCCAGAGGATAACATCGACGTCCTCTTTTTCGGCTTCTCGCAGAATGGCTTCGTAATCTACACCTGCGTAAATGATCGATCCTCTATCAATGTGGGGCTCGTATTCTTCACGTTCTTCAATGGTGCATTCATGCTTGTCGAGATCGGAATAATCTGCAAATCTCTGGACTTTCTGCTTTACGAGGTCACCATAGGGCATAGGGTGTCTTATGGAAACGACCTTTTTGCCCTTCGCTCTCAAAATGTCAAGTACTCTCCTTGTAGTCTGGCTCTTTCCACAACCTGTTCTTATTGCACAAACAGAGATGATGGGTTTAGATGATTTGACCATGGTTTCTTTTGGACCAAGGAGCATAAAATCAGCGCCAGCAGCAAGAACGGTTTCTGCTCTTTCCATAACGTATTGGTGAGGAAGATCGCTATAAGCTAAAACAACATGATCCACACCATGTTCTTTTATGAGCTCAGGGAGTCTTTCTTCTGAATAAATCGGTATCCCATTGGGATAAAATTCTCCAGCGAGTTCAGCTGGGTATTTTTTGTCATCGATTCCGGGAATCTGAGTCGCTGTAAAAGCAACAACCTCGTAATTTGGATTGTTTCTGAAATAAGTGTTGAAATTGTGAAAATCTCTTCCAGCAGCACCCATGATAATAACTTTTTTCTTAGCCACAATGTCACCTCCATCTAATTTTCGGTTATCACGACAATTTTAACAGCCTTTGCAAAAAACTTCAAAAAGCTCCTGCGGCAAGTAAATCTGATAGGAGAAAAAGATACCCACGGAAGTTTTTTATGCATCGGTATGCTTTAGTATGCATATCTAACCACCATTGGCGGCGTTTACAATGAGAACTTTAGCATTTTCGTGAATTTTGTCCTTTTTATCAAGTATTCGACCGTCTGCCATAACAAGCACTGGGTCTCTCCAAAGTCCAATTTTTCTCAGCAGGTCTTCCACAACTAGTTCGGTATTGAATGACCACTTTTTATCTCCATAGATCACTTCCATTTTTCCACCTCACTCTATTCAGAACTGCTACAAACAGGGCAGTTCGAGCGTTTATCAACTTGAAATTCAATAAAGGTCAATGTTTTCAAGTCAAACCAAAGGGCTTTCAGAGGTTCGTCAGGATACTTCAAAATGTGCGTAGCATAGGCTGCTTGAAGCATTCCACCAAAATAACTCACAAAAGGAAGAATAGGTTTTGAAACATCCCTATCTTTTCGATCATCACCAACAAAACATCTGTAACAAGCATCGATGGGTCTATGAGGCACCACATATCCCGAAAGGCCTTCAACTCCCGAATCTACAAATGGAATGCCTTCTTTATAACAGATTTCGTTTATTTGATATCTCGTTTTGTAATTATCCACACAAGCTATAACAACATCAGGTTGCTCATTTTTCAAGGTATCAGGATCGAAAGCTTTCCGATATATTTTTAGATCTAGATTGTCTCTTTTGCCCAGTATCTTTTTGAGGACTTCTGCCTTTGGCACGCCAATGTCTTTGCTTGAATAAAAAGTCTGGCGATGGATGTTGGAAATGCTAACCACATCCGGCTCTATTACAACTAAACTTTTCAGTCCTTCTCTCAAAAGGAACTCAATTGCCGGCGATCCAAGCCCTCCAGCGCCGACAACCAGTACTTTCGCTTTAGAAGGCAAATGTTCTAGTGAAACCGGTAGTCGTATGTTTTTTATAGAAACAGAACTGCTTTTTCCCTTCATAACGCTGAAAAAAATAAGGGCTGCCGCTACGGGAGTAAAGAGTCTATTCAGATGATCAGGAGTAAAGACTCTTATTGTTTCGCCAAACTCCACAGTTAAGTCCTTTTCGGTTGAACCAAAGACTATGTTTGGCTCATCTTTCACAGTCATAAAGGGGAATATCTCTCTAAAAATCAGTATTTCTCTTGAATCAAAACAAGAAGAAACACTTGTAAAACCCGTTCTGAAAAGTAGTTTTACAATGTCACGGTCTATTTCAGTGTTGGGGCAACCAATGGTGAGCTGTGAAATCTTTTGTTGAAACTCCAGTTCGACTCCCTCAACAAGCAACTGTCTTTCAAAATATGTCTTGATAACTTCACTATCCAGAAAAATCCCTCACAATTGATATTGATATAGAATTTTCGATCAATTATATTCTACCATTTTTATCTTATTTCAACATTTGAAAAAGGGGAATACTGGATTCCCCTTTTATCGGTAATCTTGAAGTTTTATAGGCTATAAACTTCCTTGCCCTCAATGAACACCCTTTCAACAACCGATCTGAACTCAAAGGGGTGTCCGCTCCAGATAACGAGATCAGCATCTTTCCCGGCTTCTATCGAACCAACTCTGTCATCAATACCCAGTATCTTTGCCGGGTTTATGGTGACCATCTTCAACAAATCATCTTCCTTTGCTCCATACCTTAAAGCGGTGCCAAGCTGGATGGTGGTATGTTCAAGGTGAATTACCGGGTGGTCGCACATCATAGCTGCAAGAATACCTTTTTCATTTATTATTTTTATTGACTCAAAGGTCATATCCTTTAATTCGAGTTTCGTTCTGAAACCGAAGATAGGTCCAAGAAATACGGGGATATTTTTCTC
>NZ_CEYIHJ010000094.1:1610-7226 GCF_982836095.1 Kosmotoga sp. | reverse complement strand
TTCATATTCATGATCAACTGTGGTCAGGTAATATACTCCGACTATTATATCTTTACCCGGCATTGAGACAGGCTTCCCATGCGCCGGTGATATAACATTGTATCTACTGAGCATGAGGAATTTTGCTTCAGCCTGTGCAGCGGCCGACAATGGCACGTGAACCGCCATCTGGTCACCATCAAAGTCAGCGTTGAAAGGTGCACAAACCAGTGGGTGCAGCTTTATGGCATTTCCTTCAACCAGCTTTGGTATGAACGCCTGTATAGATATCCTGTGCAGCGTAGGTGCCCTGTTGAGTAACACGGGGTGTCCCTTTATCACATCTTCAAGAACTTCCCAGGCTTCAGGCATTTCCTTTTCGATGATCATTTTCTTGTATTTACGAGCGGTTTTGCTGGATTCCGTCCCAAGGAGCTTTCCAAGCACAAAGGGTTTGAAGAGTTCCATTGCCATCCTTTTGGGGATACCGCATTCATGGATCTTGAGATCAGGCCCTACGACGATAACAGCGCGGCCGGAATAATCCACACGCTTTCCAAGCAGGTTTCTCCTGAAACGTCCTTTTTTTCCTTTGACAAGATCTGTAAGGGACTTCAAGGGTCTTCCGGACCTGTCGGTGACGGCTTTCCCAACACGGCCATTGTATATGAGCGAGTCAACAGCTTCCTGAAGCATACGCTTTTCATTCCGGATAATAATATCCGGTGCACCTATAGATAGTAGTTTTGCAAGCCTGTTGTTTCGGTTTATAACGCGCCTGTAAAGGTCGTTCAGGTCTGTCGTTGCAAAACGTCCGCCTTCTATCTGGATCATAGGTCTGAGGTCAGGCGGTATAACGGGAACCGCTTCCATAATAATCCATTCAGGCTTGTTGCCAGATTTCAGGAAGTCCTTTATGAACTTCAGCCTTCTCAGTAGTTTCAATGCACGTGCACTGCTTCTGGGTATGGACTTCAGTTCATGCTCAATCTGAACTTTGAGCTCTTCAAGATCAAGATTTTGCAGTAATTTCTTCACCGCTGTGGCACCATAATCACACTGCACTTTACCGGGATAAAGCTCTTTGTAAGCCTCATATTCGTTTTCGATTATGATGTCGCCGATCTGATGTCCAGTTTCTTTAGCTACCTCTTCATCTATTTCTGTCACGATGACAATCGGCCTGTCATTTTCTGTATCTGTCTCTACATCGAATTTACCAGGATAGTATTCGTTGAAAATCTCATATTCGGAAAGGGCCAGAACTTCATCTTCAAAGAGGAAGCGATCAGCAAGTGTGTCACCCTTTCTTACTTCTTCTCCATCCTGTACATATATGAGAGCACCTTCAAAAATGGGATACTTCTTCTGAATGCCATTTTCTCCCTCAATGACAATCCAGTTCAGTTCCCTTTCCGTATTGCTCATTGTGTTTTCAATCCTGACTTTTCCATCTAATTCTGATATCACAGGTCCTTTAGGGTTCTTAACTTTGAATCCCTGCTCCACCTCAAAATCGAGCTTCTTGGTATATATGTCGTACTCCGTTTGGTACAGAGTCATGCCTGCGAAGAAATCCGTGGATTTTGGGTCTGTAATCACATAGAGCTTTTCAATAACCCGCTTCGAACCGTAGTAGATGATGTTTTCAAGGTCTTTTGACTGTATATTCAACAGCGATGCTAATATGCTCGGAGCACTCTTCAAATACCAAACATGAACCACAGGGGCAGCAAGTTCTATATGCCCCATCCTGCGGCGTCTGGCTTCCTTTGATTCAACTCTAACGCCACAACGCTCACAAACAGTGCCCTCGTACTTTTTCCCTTTATACTTTCCACAGGCACATTCATAATCCTTTGTGGGTCCAAATATCCTCTCACAAAATAGCCCGTCTCTTTCGGGCTTGAAAGTTCGATAGTTTATCGTTTCTGGTTTTTTCACTTCACCACTAGACCATCGCCTGATTATTTCCGGTGAAGCAACCCTAATTTGAACAGTGTTGATCTTTCTTCTAAACGAACTAACAGCCATTATCTTCCCTCCTTGAGGGATTTATTCCCTGTTTTTCATAATTTGTCCACGTCAACCTCATTACCATCCTGATCATAAGCCCGTACATCCATAGAAAGGCCTTGGAGTTCTTTTATCAGCACCTTGAAACTTTCCGGTAATCCCGGTTCCGGGATTATATTACCTTTTAAAATTGCCTTGTAAACTTCGTTTCGCCCTTTGATATCGTCGGATTTTATGGTTAGCATTTCGTTCAGTGTATGGGCAGCACCATGAGCTTCCAGAGCCCATACTTCCATTTCTCCGAATCTCTGACCACCAAAATGGGCTTTTCCTCCAAGGGGCTGTTGATGTATCAAGGAATATGGCCCCGTTGAACGGGCATGGATCTTATCTTTCGCTATGTGAACGAGTTTTAACATGTACATAACCCCAACAACAATGGGGAAATCAAAGGGCTCGCCTGTTCTTCCATCTCTCAGAATGACTTTGCCGTTTTTTTCTTCTTCAGAATCCCCGGCATTGAGGTTGTTTTTCTTCCGGGCATGGTAGAGTTCTTCCATTATTTCATGTTCTTTGGCTCCATCGAAGATAGGGGTAGCAAAATATTTGTTGGTGAGCTTGCCCAACCAGCCAAGATGTGTTTCTAAAACCTGTCCGACATTCATACGTGAAGGGACACCTAACGGAGATAGCACGATCTGGATAGGAGTGCCATCTGGCAAGAAAGGCATATCTTCCTTAGGAATTATATTGGAGACTACGCCTTTGTTTCCATGGCGCCCAGCGAGTTTGTCACCTACATCAAGCGGTTTTCGACATGCTACATATACTTTGACAAGCTTGTTTATTCCTGAACCGAGTTCCGAGATATCTTCTTTGTCAAAGACTTTAACATCTATAACTCTTCCTTCCACGCCATGTGGGACCTTCAGTGAGGTGTCCTTGACATCTCTGCCTCTATCTCCAAAGACTGATCTGATGATTTTTTCTTCAGGGGTTGTATCAGATTCACCTTTAGGTGTCACCTTTCCAACTAAAATATCACCAGAACTCACATAAGCTCCAACTCTGACTATTCCGTTTTCATCGAGATTTCTAAGCAATTCCTTTGACACGTTTGGAATATCGGCAGTGATTTCTTCAGGACCCAGTTGGGTATCACGCGCAACGGTTTCATACATTTCGATATGCAAAGTTGTAAAGGTTTCCTCTTCCAGCAGTTCCTGATTTACAAGTATGGCGTCTTCGAAGTTATAGCCTTCCCAGGGCATGAAGGCAACAAGTGCATTTTTGCCCAGTGCAAGCTCTCCCATGTCAGTGGAAGGGCCATCAGCAATGGGAGTCCCTTTTTCTACGATTTCACCTTCTGAAACTATGGGTCTCTGGTTTATGGTAGTGTCTTGATTGGTTCTGATGAACTTATAAAGCAGATACTCGTCGTGAACAGGTGTTCCGTCGGAGCCCACAATCGGGGTTCCGTCATCATTTAGGCGCATGATGATTATTCTTTTTGCATCCACCTTTTTCACAACACCTTTATGCTTTGCCAAAACCACATATCCTGAATCCCTGGCGGCAACAGCTTCGACTCCTGTTCCAACAATGGGGGCTTCAGGCTTTATAACGGGAACGGCCTGTCTTTGCATATTCGATCCCATCAAGGCTCTGTTGGCATCGTCATGTTCCAAAAAAGGGATGAGGGATGTGGAAACGCTGACAATCTGTTTTGGGGAAATGGACATTAGTTCGACTTCTTCCCTTTTCACAAATTTAACTTCTCCGGCATGCCTCACTTCCACAGTATCTGCTTTGATCTGGTTTTTGTCATCGACTTTAATCGTCGATTGCGCGATTTTATAATTCTCCTCTTCATCTGCTCCAAGGAATATTATTTCGTCCGTGAGCTTTCCATTCTTGACTTTCCTATATGGTGTAAGCAAGAATCCGTATTTGTCCAGTGTTGCATAGGTAGATAGTGAAGTCATAAGACCAATGTTAGCACCTTCAGGTGTTTCAATTGGACACATTCTTCCATAATGGGAATGATGGACATCTCTAACTTCGAATCTTGCATGTTCTCTTTTAAGGCCTCCAGGCCCGATAGCCGACAACCTTCTTTTATGAGTTAGTTCGGCCAGGGGGTTTACCTGATCCATGAACTGCGAAAGCTGGCTCGTGGCAAAGAACTGGTGAAGAGTCGTCATGAGGGTTCTCACATTTACGAGATTCTGCACAGATAACTTTTCCAGCGAATTATATAGTGTAAGTCTTTCCTCTAGCAGCTTGTGTATTTTCATGAACGCCTTTTCAAACTCTGTTTGCATGAGCTCGCCAACGGTTCTGACTCTCTTATTTCCAAGATGGTCTTTGGTATCTAACATTTCCGGGTGTGCCTGGATTTCAGTCAAATGCCTTGCAGCAAGAACAATGTCCATAGGGACAATCGCAAGAGATTCCTCGTTGTATATGAGGTCTTCAGGAACATCTTCCTGACCTTCTACTTCAATGAGATAATCTCGGTAAATTCTTCTCAACCTCTGATTTAATTTATAACGTCCTACATCTGAAAAATCGAATCTTTCTGGTTCGAAATACAGCCCATGCAGGTAATTTTTTGCTGCGTTTATTCTTGGAATTTCACCAGGTCTGAGCTTTCTAAATATGGCAAGGTATGCCTCATCTTGGCTGAGCTCTTCGCCATAGGTCTTGTTAAGTGCTTCCAGTGTTTTCATGGCAATAGGCATGGGAAGTTTTACGCTTTCCACGTCTGATTCAAGAATTTCCTTTACCAGAGCTTCTGTGAGAACCGCACCCTTCTCGGCGATCACACTTCCCTTGTGAGATACTTCTTCTAACAATCTGCTACCTATGTGCTCGTAAAGGGCCACGTCGTCATTTGCGTCAACTTCATGAACGAAGAGCTTCAATATTTCCAGGTCGTCTACATATCCCATTGCTTTGAAGAATAAAAAGAGGTTCATTTTTCTTCTTCGGTCAATTCGAACTTGAAGTATGTTTTTATTCGGATTTAACAGTATCTCCAGCCAGGCTCCTTTTACAGGCAGGAAATGTGCCACAAGGATCGGAAGACCGCCCCCGGAGGATTTTGTTGGTTCATCAACAAAATACACACCAGGTGATCTTACGAGCTGGTTTACTATTACTCTTTCTGCACCGTTGATAACAAAGGAAGCGTTATCAGTCATATATGGAAGATAACCAAAGAAAGCTTCCTCCTCTTTGATCTCACCACTTGCCAAATCGGCAATTCTCACCGTGACATATAAAGGTACAGAATAGGTGAGACCCTTGTCCTTGCACTCTTGAATACCATGCTTTGGCTTTCCCACTCTTGTAGATACGAAATCAAGTGTGAACCCTTTTTCGCCTTTGCGAATATCACCACGTTGAATTTGAGATTTGATAGGGGAATATTTTTTTAGGACAGAGAGAAGTCCTTCATCGATGAACCATTGGAAAGAACGGGTTTGAATTTCAATCAGGTTTGGAATCTCAAGGGGTTCAACAACTTTCCCAAAGACCCAGCGCTCACGCTTCGCGAAACTTGCCTTTCTCATTCAATCACCTCTCGTCAACTTGAGCACACCAAGCCCACACCAG
>NZ_CEYIHJ010000094.1:1281-1600 GCF_982836095.1 Kosmotoga sp. | reverse complement strand
ACACCAGAGAGATCCCTGATGTGGGTATTTTAAATTATAAACTGTTTTTGTAAATCAAAGGTTACCTGATTACTTCAACTCAACTTCAGCGCCAGCTTCTTCGAGCTGTTTCTTGATGGTTTCTGCCTCTTCTTTTGGAGCGCCTTCCTTGACTACTGCTTCAGGTGTACCGGCTTTTTCTACGAGTTCTTTTGCTTCTTTGAGTCCAAGTCCGGTGATTTGCCTTACAACCTTAATAACTCCAACTTTCTTTTCACCAAAAGATTTAAGGACCACATCAAATTCTGTCTTTTCTTCTTCCTGAGCAGCAGGTCCAGCA
>NZ_CEYIHJ010000094.1:0-1271 GCF_982836095.1 Kosmotoga sp. | reverse complement strand
CCAGCAGCAGCACCAGGCATAGCAGCAACAGCAACAGGTGCAGAAGCGCTAACACCAAATTCGTCCTCGAGTGCTTTCACAAGTTCTGCAAGTTCAGCAACGGTCATTTCCTTAATAGCCTGAATGAGTTCTTCCTTTGTCATTTTACCACACCTCCGTTTATTCTGATTTTTTGTCCTTGATGGCGTTAAGAGCGTAAAGTAGTTTCGTTAGCACGCCGTTAAGCGTGTAAGCAAGTCCGCTGATTGGGGCTGCAATGCCGCTAACAACCATAGCGATAAGTTGTTCCCTTGAGGGAAGCTTGGCAATATCGGCAACTTTGCTTTCATCAAAGTATTTGCCTTCAAGATAAAATCCTCTGAGAACAGGGAGCTTGTTCTTGCTGGCATTAGTGAAGTCGTAAATGATCTTCACAGCTTCAACAGGATCGTCTTCACTTACCATAAGCACAGCTGTAGTTTCATGGACGTCATTGATCCATTCTTCTTCGTTATACCCGGCCTTTCGTAGTGCAAGGCGTAGTAGGGTATTTTTTACTATCCGGTATTTTGCCTTGTTATCATATCTCTCAAAAAGTTTGCCTCTAAGCTCCGAGATCTGAGCAACGGTCAGACCCTTGTAATCAGTGAAGAGTATCAATGATGACTTTTCGAGCTTATCTGCGAGTTCCTGAACAAACTTCTCTTTTTGGGCTCTTGTAAACATCTGCCGGGTGCACCTCCTTTCAAAAAAAGCGGCCATGAGGCCGCAGAATTAATATCATCTGTATCTTCTGCGTACCTCGGCAGGCGGCATAAGCCTTTAGAAACCTGCTGTCTTCGGTACAAATAGCTTTTTTGATTTTCTTATTAGTTAACCCCGTCAGTCTACCAGTTTATTATGGTCTAGCTTTATACCTGGGCTCATTGTTGTGGCTACAGCTACTTTAACTATGAATCTGCCTTTAGCAGCAGAGGGTTTCATTTTTGAGATTTGCTCCAGGGCTGAGATGATGTTTTCCTTCAGCACATTTAATTCAAAGGATTTTTTGCCTACGGGAAGATGAAGGTTTCCTGTTTTGTCGTTCTTTATTTCCACTCTTCCCGCTTTGAAAGCTTTTACAGCTTCTTCTACATCAGTCGTAACCGTACCGGACTTTGGTGAAGGCATAAGACCACGAGGTCCAAGAATTCGCCCCAATCTACCGATTTCCCTCATCATATCAGGTGTAGCAATGGCCACGTCGAAATCTGTCCAACCGCCTTGAACCTGCTGTATGAGGTCGTCAGATC
>NZ_CEYIHJ010000093.1:0-7360 GCF_982836095.1 Kosmotoga sp. | reverse complement strand
ACCGGCCAATGCAAGTCCAAAGGGGACAGGGGACCTCTTTTCACTCAGTTTGGCATCGGCTTTTACGAGATTAAAGATCCATCGGAAGTAATACGTTACTTCGATTGCTGCAGTTATCAAAATCACTGCTGGTATCCAAAGAGATTTGTCCATTGTAGCTGAAATGACATATAATTTGGAGCGGAACCCAAAGAACAAAGGCATACCGACAATTGTTAGAGCACCAGCGCCAAATAGAAGTGTGAAGAGTGGGGATTTTCGGCCTACTCCAGTTACATTCTCGAAGTGATCACTGCCAGCTACCAAAGCTATTTGAGACGCTACTGAGAAAAGCAATAACTTTCCAAATCCATTGTTCAAAAGAAGCATCGAAGCGCCTATATAAGCCTTTGAACTTCCAATACCAATCAACATAAGGATTACGCCAGCTTGTGCAATGCTTGAATATGCGAGCATTTTTTTCATCCTTTTCTGACTAAAAGCGAGGACTTCCCCGATAATCGCTGTCGTAATGCCGAGAACTATAATGAGTTCATTTAACTTCCCTGAATTTATAACAAAGGTTATAACACGTATAAATGCCGATATCATGGCAATGGGAAAGACAGACGCAAGAATGGTCGAACCTCTTCCTGAAGCATTTGCATACACATCAGGAGCCCATCCGTTGAATGGAAATAGTTTGGTTTCAACGCCAAGTCCTACAACCATCAATAGCCCGGCAGCGAGTAGCACATTAGGGTTCAATGATGTTACCTTTGCTGCAGCGTCAGCCATGTTTAATGTTCCGGTAGAAGCGTATACGACTATCACTCCAAGAAGATAAAATGATGAAGCGATAGAGCCAAGAATGAGGTATTTCAATGCCGCAAATTTGCTAATTGCCTCTTTTCCGGATGCAGCCATAATGTAAGCGGAAATGGCAGAGATTTCAAGGAACACAAAGAGGTTAAAAAGATCACCTGTAAGAAGTATGCCATTTATTGCTGCCAATGAAAGCATGAAGGCGACAGACATTTTCTCATCTTTTTTCAATATTTCAGCTGAGGTTGCAACGAGGGCAAGCAAGAAAATCAGATTAACCGCCAACAAAAAAACACGGGTCATATCATTGACAACAAGGTTAATACCATATGGGGGAATCCAGCCACCTATGATGTAGCTTGTTACACCGTTTCCATTGAATATGAAAAGGCTAATAATGGCATTTGCCAAAGAGGCAATCCAGAGGAAAGCCTTTGAGAATTTTCCGGCGAATATACCAAGAAAAGCAAAACCAAGCGGTAATGCTATTAACCACGTGGGGTTCATGCATTATCCCCCCTTATCTCATCCAATTCAATTGTTCCATAGGATTCTTTTACTTTTAATACGAGAGAGAGTGCAAGAGCTGTTACTCCAACACCTATTACTATGGCAGTTAGCACCAGTGCTTGAGGAAGTGGATCAACGAAGTTCATCGAGCTTTTGTTTACTATAGGGGAAAGAATGGGAACTTTTCCATCAGCCACATAACCGATCGAAATGATGAAGATGTTCACACCAAGCTCCATGATATTGAGAGAAACTATGAGCTTCACAAGATTCTTTTGCGATAGCAACCCGTAGATTCCAATTGCTATGAGCATTATTGAGAAGTATTGAATCATTTTCTCCCCTCCTCTGCAAAGAAATCATCGAGGAGTGCTGAAAGTTCCGCTCCAACCTTTAGACCGATAACAGAATAGATAATGGGTATTAATCCTGCGCTGAAAAGATTGCCCATGGTTCCGGTTGGCAGGAAATTTTTGAGGAAAGAGCCAGTGACGAGTAATCCAGCAATTCCAATAACAACATATAAAAACCCCATAGTACCTTCAAGGATTTTAAGTAACTTTGATGTTCTCTTTTTATCGTCAGCAACAAGCATGAGTAATGTCCCGGCTGCGATAATTGTTCCACCCGGGAATCCACCGCCAGGTGTAAGATGGCCATGAATAAAGACATAGGCTCCAAAAGCAAGTAGAAGAGTAGCTATGATTCTCGCGGAAATTTTTACAATAGGATTGACAGAAATGGCAAGGCTTTTTCGTTGACCTCCGCCTATGAGAATGGCAACTCCTGTTGCAGCAAGAAAAAGAACTGTGACTTCACCAAGAGTATCGAAGGAACGGTAGTTAACCACGATTGAGGTTACCATATTCGCTGAACCACTTTCAGCATTTTCTGTCTTTCCGTATACTATTTCTCCAGAATCACCACTTACGGATTTGGATATGTACTTATTAGAAACACGTTCTGTTAGATTCACTTCACCAAATTTTGGAATGCCCTTAAATTCTTCGGAATCTGAATTGAGAATATTCACAAACATCAAAAAGAAGAGGAAAGCGATTAGGGCAGCAATTGCCTTTTTCATTCAGACTCCCTCCTTCCCAGCCGTTTCAAAGTGAGCAAGAAGATCGCCGTTGTTAGTCCAGCACCAACCGAAGCTTCGGTAATAGCCACATCTGGTGCTTTTAATAGGACGAAGGAAACCACAGCGAGAAGGCTGGCAAGTGAGAGCATAACAACTGAAGTAATTAGTTTCTTGGCTTCAATAGCTATGATTGCACTAACAACGAGTACGATACCTATGATAAAAGAAATAACACTCACTCATCAGCACCTCCCTTTTTTGGAAGGTATTCTCCTGTGTCGGTTCTTGGATCTGGTTTTACGCCAGCTTTTAGTGAGGCTCTTGCTAAGGCCGAGCTTCCAACCGGGTTAGTGATCGCGATAAATGCTACTATAACGATGGCTTTCAGAAGCCATTCGGGATGGGCAAATCCAACTCCCAGTATCAGCGAAAATGACCCTAAGGTTGTTGCTTTTGTCCCGGCTTGGAGCCTGTTATAAACATCTGGCATTCTATAAACTCCAAGACCACCGAGGAGGTAGAAAAGCGAACCAATGGTTATGAGTATGTACCCAATTATTTCCATTATCATTTTTTCCCCTCCAAATAGCGCGCCACAACCACCGTCTCAAGAAATGAAAGCGCAGCGTAAACAAGTGCTATATCAAGGAAGAGTGCATTTTCCTCAATAAGTGCAAAAAGCACAATAACCCCGGTGATTATGACGTTCATAATGTCCAGCGCAGCTACACGATCAGATAATGTGGGACCACGGAGTATTCTAAGCAATGCAAGCAATGCACCAAGAATTATTAAGGAGAGAAAAACTATAAAAGCAGTCATTCAAAAATCCCTCCAATTCTTTTCTCAAAACTGCCAACGATAGCTTTTTTGATTTCCTCCGGATCATCTGACTTTTTGTCTATCCAGTGGACATAAATACCTTCATCGTCCAATTCAAGACTGAGAGTTCCCGGAGTCAGCGTTATCGAGTTTGCAAGAGTCAGTTTTGAAATTTCTCCTTTCAACTTTACCGGTACCTTAACAATGGCTGGATTTATTGGAAGCGAAGGGCTGAGAACTCTTTTAGCAACATCAATATTGGCTCTCACCATTGCGACGATAAATATCGGAAGGTACCCAAAAACAAATTTCAGAGCTCTTATGGGGAAATCGATGCCGATGTTGAACTTTGAATATTTGGTAGTGATAATGGCAACCATCAAAGCAACAATAAATCCCGTCAAAAGTTCTGAAAAGGTGAAACTCGCTGTAAAACCTATCCACATTAGATAAGTAACCACAAAAACAGAAAGAAAATTCAGGGTCATAACATTCCCCCTTCTTGTGAATTTGTGAAATTAGTAACTATCATCTAAGCTATTATACCATAACCCAGTAGGGGTGTCATATTTCTGTGTTAATTTAATGATAGCTAAATCCCAAAACTCTGGTGTATTAAGAAGATATTCGCTGATTATTTTGTCGGTAAGCTATTGTTTTTGGGAAGTCACGAAAAAAGTGGGCTTCCCGAAGTTCAATGCTGCCACAAAAATTTACAAAAAGAGATATTGTGAAGATTATTGAGCAGTTAGACGTGCTTTTGCCTTTTAACTTCTTGAAATTTTCTTTTTATTGAAATTCTACGGTTTCTCATATCGAAGAAAAAAGAATTTCAAATACATGGAACTCCTGGGCTTGAAAAACTTACGACTTTTTCAGACTACAAAAGAAAAGCTTTTAATATGGAACACATCTAATATGTGAAGGCAGGAATTATGCTGAGATATTGGGTTTGGTCATTTTTGTATATAATTTCAGTGTTATGTCCAGTATCTTGAACAATCACCCTCACAGAAAGTTGATATTATTGGTTGTAACTGATTTTTGAGACACCCTATCAAATCTCTTTCCAAAATGCAAGTTGACATCAATACCCTATGAGATTCTTTGAAATTAGGTTTTGTTTATTAATAAGCTGCATTAATTCATCATCAAGAATCTGGCCGTCTTTTATCCTCACATTTCCATTTATCATGACAAAATCAGCTTTGCCGGCATCGCACATAATTATAGCAGCAGCGGGATCTGCAAGTCCTCCGGCAAGTGAAAGCTGGTTAAGATCGAAGCCAATGATATCTGCTGCTTTACCTACTTCTATCGAACCGATATATTCATCCATCCTAAGAACCTTTGCGCCACCCATAGTTGCCATATACAATACGTCTCGAGGGGTTAGCGCGTCGGCCCCCTTAACGACACGTTGAAGCATCATGGCATTTCTCGCTTCGAGCAACATGTTTCCAGAATCATTTGAAGCACTTCCATCCACGGCAAGGCCTATTCTAATTCCGGCTTCCTTCATTTCCTTCACCGGTGCGATCCCGGATCCGAGCCTCATATTTGAGGTAGGACAGTGTGCCATTCCACAATCGTTTTCAGAGAGCTTTCTTATATCTTCTTCAGACAGCCAAACAAGGTGAGCGAACCAAGTACGCGGGTTCAACCAGCCAATTTTTTCCATGTAGTCCACCGGTCTTAGCCCAACCTTTTCAAGACAATACTCTTCTTCGTCTTTCGTTTCCGCAAGGTGAGTGTGCAGCAAAACATCATATTTCTCAGCGAGCTCGAGAGTTTTTATCATAGATTGCTCTGTAACAGAAAAAGGAGAGCAAGGAGCCAGGGCAATACGTACCATAGCGTATTTCCTGGGATCATGGTACTTTTCTATTACCCTGATAGAATCCTCAAGGATTTCTTCTTCCGTTTGAACGACTGAATCAGGCGGCAAACCACCATCTTTCTTCGAAAGAGACATCGAACCCCGTGTCGGATGGAACCTGATGCCGCATCTCTTTGCAGCTTCTATTTCAGAATCTATGAATTTCGCCGTTCCTTTTGGATGAAGATAAAGCATATCCGTCGTTGTTGTAGTTCCTGTATGCATCATTTCATAAATGCCTATCGCAGCGCTTACATAGATTGCTTCATTATCTATGTTCTTCCAGAGTTCATAGAGATATACAAGCCAATCAAAGAGTTTCGCTGAAGAAACCGCTGGAACATTTCTAAACAAGGATTGTTACAGATGGTGATGAGTATTTACAAAACCCGGTAGGACCACCTTATTTGACATATCTATTTGCCAGTCGGCCTTTGGTGGCTCTCCAGAGCCTATTTCTTTTATCACGTTATTTTCTATAAGAATATAGGCATGGGTTAATTCTTCCATCTGTTTGTTCATTGTCATGAGCGTATCGATGTTCTTCAGTACAATTGTCATGTTTCCACCTCCGGTATAATTTTAACATTTATTTGAGAATGATAGAGCGGGTCTGGGGTCTAGTGATTCATATCGTTTCACCAATAGTCGCACTTTCGGCCATCGTCTCATAATTTGTCGCTCTACCAATCGACATTCAAATACTTATTTTCACACGAAAAGTGAATTTGTTTGTATAATCTTATCGAGGTGTATAACCATGACAGAGAGAAATTCCATTTATAACGAATCACAGGAGAAAACACTGGCTTTTTACAAAAAGAGACATCCATTGGTTGGTGGAAATAACCCTGCTTTGCTCGTGGTCGATGTCCAGAGATATTTCTTTGATTGCAATTCTAAAGCCTTCATTCAAGATTCATCTATAATACTTCCCAAAATTCAGGCACTTATTGAATTTTTCCGCAAGAATAATCTCCCTGTCCTCTTTACCCGGCATGTTGATATCCCTAAAAGCCCTATGCATAACTGGTGGGGTAATCTTATGGAAGAAAATGATTCCCTTACTGAATTGGTTATTAACTGTGAGCATGTAATAAAAAAGAGCAGTTACGACGCTTTTTATGAAACAAAGCTGGAAGAAAAATTGAGAGATTTTAAAGTTGACCAGCTTTATATCTGTGGCGTGCAAACCCACCTCTGTATTAGCAGTTCTGTGCGTTCAGCATTTATAAGGGGATTTAATCCGGTTGTTATCACCGATGCTGTAGCATCGAAGTACAGACAATTACATATCGCAGCACTTTCAACATTGGCGCATGGATTCGCAATCCTTGCAAATAGCGAAGAGGTCAAAAAATGCCTGTCGATGTCATCATAGTTGGTGCAGGCCCGGCTGGGATTGCCTGTGCCGTTCAGCTAAAGCATCAAGGAGTCAAATTTGTACTTCTGGAATCAAAAAGGATTGGCGGATTGCTGGTAAACGCAAATCTTGTAGAAAACATGCCTCTCCTACCTCCTTTATCTGGTGCAGAAGCGGTGGGTTTGCTTAAAGAAAAACTCAAAGACCTGGAAATTAAAGTTACTTATAGCACTGTGACTTCCATTGAAAAATCAGGGAATGTCTTTAATGTAACACATTCATCGGGGAGATTGAGTGCACGCTATGTTGTAATCGCAACAGGAACAGTGCCTAAAAGAATAGAGTCTTTTGAAGTTTCGCCAAAGGTTGTGTATGAACCTTTGGAACTTTTCAGTGTTTCGGAAAAGAAAATCGCCATCGCAGGTTCTGGTGAAGCTGCCTTCGACTCAGCATTGAGTCTTTCTAAATCAAATCGGGTTACCCTGTTCACAAAACACAGCGAGTTTCATATTTCGCCACATTTACACTCTAGAGTAGCAAAAAATGAGAAAATAGTCATTATGCATAGCAATCCGATCAAAAGAGTGTGTGAAAAAGGGGATAAACTGTTGATTATGGCAGGTTCTTTTAAGGACTGTTATGATAACCTTCTGATAAGCATTGGTAGAAAAGCGAATAGGAGGTTGCTCAGCCCTGAACTGTTGAATGATAAAAGAATTTTCCTGGCTGGAGATGTTAAGCATGGAAAGCTTGGTCAGGTAGCAATAGCCCTTGGTAATGGGATCGAGGTTGCTCAAAACATAGTCAGCTATTTGAGAAATAAAACATAAAAGGAGGACTTTGGCGTGCAGATTCTTGAGAAATATGGGAGAGATGACATTGCTTGGGTATTTCTTGG
>NZ_CEYIHJ010000092.1:364-7463 GCF_982836095.1 Kosmotoga sp. | reverse complement strand
GCATCAAGGGGAATCTCTTTTATTCCAGAAAAATCCAAAAGGTCATTTAAATGTTCTGTTGCAATAACCAGGACTTCCTCCGTCAACTGGGCACCTCCTTAAAAATTTACGTCCGGGGAAAATACCATCTCAGCCCCAAGAATTGCTGGGATTTCCATAATCACTTCACTGCTGAACTCAGGTGAAGCAGAAACCTCCGCGTGACCGACGAGCATTATTCCAAAGTAATGCTCCTCATCCAGCAAAGGGCCTATACCCAGCGAGTTTTCGTCGAGTTCAAAATGCACGGTAATAACACTTTTAAGGTTGAAACTTTCTGTTTTCGGTGATAACAGAGCCAGGTTAGAAATATCAAGGAGTTCATCAACAATAAAAGTTCCTCCGGTTTTGACTCCTCTTATGAGAAACAATGATTCATTATCGGGATCATAACCAGTATCTGAAGCGTCAGGATAAAGATCTACAAACCATTTATCGGGGAGGCCGTCCGCTTCTACTGAGCTCAAATCCGCCGCTATTCTTATGCGCCTTCTCCATCCTTTTTCACCGATATCGATATCATCAAAGGAATCGTTTAATTCAGATATGGAATAACTACTCTTTGATATCTCTTCCATGCTGTGCACATATACACAAGATTCAGAAGGTGTGGCACTGGGTTCTACATCAACTGCCGCTATCCTGCCTTCAAACGGGTCAAAAGCAGGTAAAGTCGTTGGAGAGAATCCCCTGACATACCTGAAATAAAAAGGTGTTCTTTCGTCTTTACTCGCTCCCCAATTTTCAAACCAGTTATCTGGAGCTTGAAACGATTCTGTGCTTTCGAATACTTCCACCGCAACATCAGGTTTATCACCATAGTATAATATCTTCGAACCAGAGAGTTCTTTCAACTCACCATCAACAAAAACCGTTGTCTTCACACCTATCCATAGTTTTTCATAATCCACTTCAGGTAAATAAAGATAGGCGCTTTGGCCAGAATCCTGTTGAAATAAATGGCCTGAAAGGCTCTTCCAGCTCCCTTCATCCCAGTACTCAACCTGCCACAGATATGTCTCTGAACCATCGGGTACGAAATTCTTGGGATTTACAGTTAGTTCCAACACTTCACCGGGTTCTCTGTTCAATTCCTGTGCAGATATACTCAAATATGGTCTATTACTGGATGGGCATCCTCCCAGAAACAACAGCGCCAAAAACATAGCTGTAAAAAAAAGCACAAGTTTTTTCATACTAATTCCTCCCTATGAGTGTCCTAACGAAGTCTTCCTCTTCATCATCCGGCAACCCTTCAAGTTTCGCCAGCTGAAGTTTATCTAGCACTCTTTTTATTGCCTTTCCCTCTTTAAGGCCAAACTTTTCAATCAATAGAGTTCCTGTTATCCGGGGCTTTTTCTCTTCAAGATTTTTTAGATAAATCCGAAACTTTTCGGAATCTTTTTCATCCAGGGAAGCATCGACAAAACAAAGCACTTCCGGCTCAGACTTCCTCACAATTGTGAAGAAAGTCTTGAAGCTGAGTTGCTCACCATCGTCATGTTTATTTTGCAACGCCCGGGAAATATTCACCGCTTTTCTTATCCAGTCGGGGAATTTTTTAGGAAATCCGTATCTTTTCACAATACTGTCTAGTTTCCTTACAGGTGCATTTCTCAACAAAATCATGGCAAGGATATAGACCGGTTTAGGCCCTGGAAACCTTCCCCTTCTAAAATATCTATCAAGCATCAATAGAGCTTCTGTATCAACCATACTGTAAGGGAATAAATGCTTTAAAACCCCGAGTTCATCCATCCGTTTAATGGCTTTTAATGGTTCGGGTTCTTCGATGATTTTTTCGAGCTCATATCTAAGTCTCTGGCCAGTTACACGTTCCAGGTAATTCTGTGTTACATGCTTTTTGAGGAGTTCCAGTGTACGCTCTTCAATTTTGAAATTGAAGCGCTGTTCAAACCGAATAGCGCGCAATATCCTCGTTGGATCTTCTACGAAGCTCAAAGGATAAAGCGTTCTGATGATTCCGTTCTCCAGATCGCGCTTACAACCAAAGAAGTCCAGCAAAAGGCCAAACTCCTCTTGATTTAACTTTATAGCCATTGCGTTTATCGAAAAATCTCTTCTGTAAAGGTCCTTCTTTATAGTGCTCACTTCAACGTTTGGCAAAACAGCGGGTTCTTCGTAATACTCTGTTCGGGCTGTTGCCACGTCTATTCGCAGTCCGTTTTTGAAAAAAATAGACGTGGTGAGGAATTCCTTGTGTTCAACACAGGTCACTTCGAAATATCGTCCAAAGGCTTGCGCAAAATGCCTGGCATTTCCCTCAACGACTATATCGATATCATAATTTTTCTTGCCCAAAAGGAGATCTCTGACAAATCCGCCAACAACATATGTCGCCATACCGACCTGATTGCCCACTATTCCAAGGAAACGAAGCATTGTAACTATATCTGGTTCAAGGCGGGTTTCAATGAGGTTTACAATCTTGGAGGTTTGTAGTTTGAGATTTTCTAACTCCTGTGATCTCTTTGTTAACACTCCGCGCATTAAATCAGACTTGGTAACGATACCAACAAGGATACCTTTATCCAGGACCAGGACACTTGATGAACCATTTTCCATCATCTTCCTTGCGGCTTCACTAACAGGGGCCGTGGCTTTTACGGTTACAAGATCGGTTTGCATAATCTCCTCAATATGAGAATTTTTTAGACCGTGCTTGATAGCTTTTCTCACGTTATCAAGAGTTACAATACCAATAAGCCTTCCCCCTCCTATGACTGGAAGGCTGCTATGCCCGGTGTTCTCCATTATTTTCGCCGCCTCTTTTACAGGCATTTCTGAAAGGACCGTACGCACTGGTGAAGACATGACCTCTTGAACCTGGACAAAACTGAGAATGTTTTTCCTGAGTGAATTGAAAATTCTTTCTTTCACCGCACTGAAATTGGCGTTTGCGTAAAAGGCAAGGGAAAAATTCGGATATGCACTAAGCTTGGAATCGGAAAAGATCTTTGAGAAATCAATCTCGCTGTATCTCGTGCGACCAGCAACAAAAACATCTTTCCCAACCTGTATAAAAACTATTAGATTGTCCGCCCCGATGGTTATCCAGAGTTTTTCTACCAATTCAAATATTTCTTTTGGCATAACTTTCAGTTTTGCCTCTGAAATAGCAACTTCAACCCCCTTGATTGAGAGAATCCGGGTATTATCCATGAATTTTTGAAAACACCTGCGTTGCTCACGTGTCAATGCAAATTTCTGATACTTGACCACCCTTTCCAACGAAGCACCCGAAGAAAGCAGCCACGCACCTGTGAGCAGGTCATCTGGTGTAGTTGTGGAAAGAGAAAAATTGACTGTCTTACGGTATAAAGCCACCGCATAAAGAGTAGCTTCTTCAGGGGTTATTTTTATCTGCTTTTTTCTCAGAATATCGCATAGCAATGTAATGGAAGCACCATAATGCCCCGAGATAACCTTATTCCAATTACCATCAACCGCTGTTCCAAGATGGTCAAACAAAATCTTATTGCAACGCTCCAAAAATGGCTTCACAGAAGCCGGTAACTGGCTTTCACTTACACTGCCAACAACAATCAAGGATGAAATCGATTCGAGCTCTAACTCTTCAAACCTATGATAGAAAAAGAGGTGTGGTGCGACTTCTTCTATGAACTTCTCAACCTTTGATTCCGGATTTCCTTCTATGACGATTTCATGTTTTGGGAAAAGCCTTTTGGCTGCAAAGCAGGCAGCAAGGTCATCAAAGCCAGGTTTGGGGCGTGTCGTTATTATCTTCAATCTAAATTCCACCTCTTCAGTTTTGTATAGAGTGTGCTTTTGCTTATTCCCAATGCACGGGCCACTTTTGTTTTATTGCCATTATACTTTCTCAGTAGTCTTTCTGTATAGTCTTTTTCAAGCTCCTCCAGTGACATTTCCTCAAATGAAGGTGAGGCCTTTTTAACAAGTTTTTGCATGTTTTCGGGAAGCATCCACTTTTCAAGAGTTTTATGTTCACCGTAAATCGCTATTATTGATAACAGTACATTTCTTAACTCCCTAACGTTGCCTGGCCAATCATAATTCATGAGCATTTCCATAAAATCGCTGGAAACATCAATTTTTTCCGTTATTCCGACTTCCTTTTGCAAAATTGGGATGAAATGGTTTACGAGGAGTGGGATATCCTCAATTCGTTCCTTCAATGGGGGAAGCTTGATCTTGACCACATTTAGCCGATAATACAAATCTGCTCTAAATCTTCCCTTCTCCATTTCGTTTAACAGATTCCGATTTGTTGCGCAAATCAACCTCACGTTCACTCTCTTCTCGAGTGTGCTGCCCAATCTCTTGAAATTGCCTCTTTCTATGAACCGAAGCAACTTTGGTTGAAGGCTCAAAGGCATTTCTGAAATCTCATCAAGAAAAAGAGTTCCGCCATCCGCTTCTTCTACAAGTCCTTTTTTGAAGGTATCCGCCCCTGTAAATGCTCCCTTTTCATGTCCGAAGAGTTCAGATTCAAAGAGGTTTTCCGGTATTGCAGAGCAATTTAACGCGACAAATTTCTTTCTTCCGCTTAGCCTGTGAATCAAGTTTGCAACAACTTCCTTTCCGGTTCCACTATCCCCTTCAATCAAAACGGAAACATTTTTACCCGCAATGGTTTCTACCGTTTTTTTTATCTTCATCATTTCAGTGCTTTTCCCGACTAAATTCAATTTCCTTTCAATACCGGTCAATCTTGAAAGCTCTTCATTTTCCAATTCCAGTTTTCTGTAACTCATCGCCCGTTTTATTTCAATCAGGGCATGATCGAGATCAAAGGGCTTCTCAAGAAAATTGAAAGCACCTTTTTTCACCGCGCTGACAGCACTGTTTATGTCTCCATGGGCGGACATGACAATAACGGTTGAAACAGCACTGGCTATTTCCACGAGTTCCATTCCATTGCCATCAGGGAGCCTTAAATCAAGGAGAACACAATGAAAATAGTCATTGTACAGCTTTTCCCTTGCTTCGCCCAAAGTCATTACACCCACAGGTGTATAGCCTGCATCTTTCAAAGCTTCACAAAGCATTTCGTTGAACATTTGATCATCGTCGATAACGAGGATCTTTTTTTTCACATCCTCACCTCTTAAATACCAGTCTGATAACAGTCCCTTTGCCCTTTTTGCTACGTATCTTTAGAGAAACATCATTATCCTCGCAAAAGCTTTTGGCAAGAGTTAATCCAAGACCTGTTCCATTTTCCTTTGTTGTAAAAAAAGCTTTTGTGGCTTTTTCAAGAACCCGTTTGCTCATACCGATACCGTTATCGCCAATCAGGAGGGCAATCCACTCTTGCCCTTTCCTTAACTTCAAAACAACATCGCCTTTATCTCCCGGTATTGCTTCAAGTGCGTTTATCACCAGATTTTTTATAACATTTTCAAGGCGCTTTTCCTGAACTTTAACGACTGCTTCATTTACATTTGAAGCCAGGCGAAGGTTAATCCCTCTGGTTTCTGCAATTGGTGTTAGGTATCTGACCACTCTATTCAAAAGTTTCGGCAAATCGGTATCTCGAGGTTCTTCCCCGTAATGGTACACCTGCAAAACACCAAGAATCTTTTCTTTCAGCGATTTTAGTTCCCTTTCAAGGCGTTGTAGATTTTGCTCTTTGCCTGTCCTTTGATATAGATCAAATGCCAGCTGGAGGTTTGCCAGAGGCTGCTTCAAGCCATGTGCGAGATCCGCTACCGTTTCCGCACTGACAGCGTAGCGCATTGTCTTTTCTAACAACCTTTCTGTCTTCCAGCGAGTCGTTATATCATTGAAAATCATGGAGAATTCTTCGTTTTCTCCTTCTTCGACGACTACCATATACCGTCTACTTTGCCTTCTGGAAAATACATGGTAATTGCCTTTTCTGACAGGGATTTTCAAACCGTTTCTTCGTAATATGCCAAAAATTCTTCCCTTTCCTATCTCCTTACCGTCGTTGAAGTGAATCTGGAAAGCTTTATTGTAAAATCTGATCTCTCCTTCTCTGCCAACAAGTACAATGGGCAATTCAAAGGAATTTACGAGATTGACGAAATTTTCGTAACGCTCTTTATAAAAGTCCTTCTCCTGAACGATTCTCTGTAAAGCGTTTCTGTGCGCGATAAAAACATTTTTCAAAGAGGTATCGATATTTTCCGGTTTCTTGCCAGCATTAATGGCATTGAGAAGTTTTGCCGCATCTCTTTCGTGGCTTCTGCTTTTCACGCAGTAAAGGATTGCGAAAAACACAGAAATGATAAGAGCGCTTGCCAAAAAACCACAAATGATGCCTAAAGCTAGCCAGATAATAGCTGCAAGTGCAAAGGTTCTCACACAACGATTATGGATTAATTCTTTAAGCCTTTCGAAGTTCGAGTGGTTCACCTCCCCGTATTCCGAGTACTTCAGAGGCATTTCCCTGGTTAACCGCGATTTCCAGGTACCCGCTACCATCCTCATGTAGCAAAATGGACCCTCGCCTTACATCAAAATATGTCCTTCCAAAGCTTCCTTCGAATTTTTTCCTGCCGATCGTTATTATCACTTTGTCATCACAATCGAAATATCTTCCAGCTAGTGTGCCGGGGATGTTCGTTTCAACATTTCCAAATCTATCTACAAAAGCTACTTCCCCTTTCACAACACCTGTTTCTTCAGCGTAAGCCTTCCAAAATTTTAAAACCTCATAACTCATCAGGAGATCTCCAACCTCAGAAAAGTCAATGCCTTTAGCCAGATGAGCAGCCACGGCGGCAAAAATATCCCGACCGTGAAAGGAACTGGAACCTCCATAATGCAGCTTAACATTATCCAATTCTCGTACTTCGCTAACCCCGAGGTCTTCACAGACAAAAGTGAATAATCCGTTATCCGGACCCACAAAAATCCGCTTGGATTTTGTTCTCACCGCTATCGCTTTTCTAGAACTGCCCACGCCTGGATCAACAACCGCAAGAAAGATCGTGCCATCCGGAAAATCCGCAGCCACTTTTTGAAGTATATAGGCCCCCATTCTAATGTTAAAAGGTTCTATACCATGGGTAATATCGAGAATCTCCAC
>NZ_CEYIHJ010000092.1:0-354 GCF_982836095.1 Kosmotoga sp. | reverse complement strand
CGGCGCAATCCCTTTTATTACAGCCTTGGTGACTCCTACATAATAACTTTCATTGCCCCAATCTGAAAGAAAGGCTATCACGTAAACACCCCCATATGTTCATAAATAGATTTTAGCGCTTTATAAAAATCCTCTTTTTCAATCTTGTATAGATTCGATGAAACACGGCAATCCGAAGCTCCAAACCCTTTTACTGCTTCTCCGAACTCCTGGAGTAATGCTGAGATTTCTTCCTCTCTCTTAATAGATGAAGGTAACAACACAGCAGAAAGAACTTTGCCCTTTTCCAGCAAAAAATCTATATGCCAAAACTTATTCTTAGACTTTTTTAGATGCCTTTTCACCCGTCCTGAA
>NZ_CEYIHJ010000091.1:3507-7607 GCF_982836095.1 Kosmotoga sp. | reverse complement strand
GATATAAAAAACAAAGTTTTCTCACTATAACAACAAATATTCCGGTGTAATACCAAGTAGACACATAATATGTGTTATTTTCGGAATTGAAGATGTCCGTTTTTTGTTTTATCATTTTGTTAGCAAACTAACACTTAGAGTGCTAATATTTCTTCTGAAAAATGAAAGGAGGTCGTTGTATGAAGGTTATTCCATTAGGTTCAAGGTTGCTCATTAAACCCATCAAAGAGGAAAGAAAGACTGAGGGAGGCATTGTCCTTCCAGACACTGCTAAAGAGAAACCCATGAAGGCTGAAGTCATTGAAGTCGGTAAAGATGTTGAAGACCTTGACATCAAAGCCGGTGACAAAGTAATATTCTCAAAGTACGCTGGAACGGAAATAAAGATCGACGACGAGGATTATATCGTCATTGACCAGGACGACATTCTAGCGAAAATCGAAGACTGAAAGGGGGTAGTCTGAATGCCTAAAATTATAAGGTTCAGTGAAGAAGCAAGGACAGCTCTTGAAAAAGGAGTAGACGCTGTTGCAAACGCCGTTAAAATCACACTTGGTCCCAAAGGGAGAAATGTAGTACTTGAAAAGAGCTGGGGCTCTCCCACAATAACCAATGATGGAGTTTCTATTGCCAAGGAGATAGAACTGGAGGATAAATTTGAAAACCTCGGTGCTCAGCTGGTAAAAGAAGTCGCTTCTAAGACTAACGACATTGCCGGTGATGGTACGACAACAGCCACCGTTTTGGCTCAGGCCATGATAAAAGAAGGCCTTAAAAATGTTACAGCCGGTGCTAATCCCATTCTTATCAAAAGAGGAATTGAAAAAGCTGTTGAAAAAGCCGTTGAAGAAATACGCTCAATGTCAAAGAAACTCTCCACCCGTGAGGACATTGCACACGTTGCCGCTATTTCAGCAAACGATCCCTCTATCGGGGAACTCATCGCCGAGGCAATGGACAAAGTTGGAGAAGATGGCGTTATAACTGTCGAAGACTCGAAGACACTGGAAACCTATGTGGAATTCGTCGAAGGTATGCAGTTCGACAGAGGCTACATCTCCCCATACTTTGTTACAGACCCGGAAAAAATGGAAGCAGTCATCAAAGAACCTTATATCCTCATCACCGACAAGAAACTCTCCGCTGTGAAACCCATTGTTTCCATATTGGAAAAAGTTGCACAGGCCGGGAAGCCTCTTGTCATCATAGCTGAAGACGTTGAAGGTGAAGCTCTTTCCACATTAGTCCTCAACAAACTCAGGGGTACTCTTGAATCAATAGCTATAAAAGCTCCTGGTTTTGGTGACAGGAGAAAGGCAATGCTTCAGGATATCGCCATTCTAACTGGTGGAACAGTTATCAGCGAAGAGGTTGGCCTGACCCTTGAAAACGTCTCATTGGAAGATCTGGGAACAGCTGGCATGGTGAAGGTCAAAAAGGACGACACTATCATCGTTGATGGAAAGGGCGATCCTGAAAAGATTAAGCAGAGAATTGGCCAGATCAAGGCTCAGATTGAACAGACAACTTCTGACTACGAAAAAGAAACACTTCAGGAAAGGCTCGCTAAGCTATCTGGTGGCGTGGCAGTAATCAAGGTCGGTGCTGCTACCGAAACCGAACTCAAAGAAAAGAAGCACAGAATCGAAGACGCTCTCAGCGCAACAAGAGCTGCTGTTGAAGAGGGAATCGTCGCTGGCGGCGGAGTGGCACTTGTCAGGGCGAAAAAAGCCGTTGAAAAACTTCTCAATGAAACTGAAGACGCCGACATGAAAATCGGTGTGCAAATCGTTTATAAGTCCATCGACATGCCTATGAGACAGATAGCTTCCAATGCTGGCCTCGATGGTGCGGTTATCGTTCATAAAGTGCTGGAGCTCGATGATGCTGTCAAGGGATATGATGCACTCAACGACAAGTTTGTAAACATGTTCGAAGCTGGTATTGTCGATCCTGTCAAAGTTACAAGAAGCGCTTTGCAGAACGCAGCTTCTATCGCGGGCATCCTGCTCACAACAGAAGCAGCAATTGTTGAAAAACCCGAAGAAAAGAAAGAACCCGCAACACCACCGATGCCTGAATACTGATTAAAATAAAAGTAAAGGGAGGGAAAGCCCCTCCCTTTTTATTTGTTGTCTGAAAATATGGTAATCACAAGTATTCCCATCAGTTCCTTTCTGAAGATGACTACAATTCCATTTTTTTCCAGTCTTATGTTTCCATTTTCTTCAATAGCGGCTTTAGAAGACGGGTCTAAAATCATGCGTTCAATCTCTTCTACATCAATTCCACGTTCATTAAGACGCTGCAGGGCATGAGAGGTAAACCTTATATCTCCTACATTTACTTTTGTTTTTTGCCCATTGCTTTTTTCCCGGGAATTTTTTACCCGTGGGCTTTCGACAATGAACATAACAATAATTAAAGCAATAATAACAAAAAAGAAGAACTGCATGATAAACTCCTGTCCTAAAATTAATATCATGGAATTTATATTGTTGATCAAATGGAGAATAAGGGAACAGCTCCACAGTATTATGAGATACAAGACAAAGGGACTCATCCTCATGTTTATGGTTACAGGTATATTGTTCCTTATTCTCTTTCCATTGCTATTCTACCTTAAAATCTATTTCATCCCTAACTTTGAAAAAATATCAGAACTGTCTCAAAAATTAAAGCCATTGACAGATGTGGACCTTTCAGAGGTGATAATATCGTTTTTTTCTTCGATAATATTTGTGATAATGCTAGGAAGCGATATTCCAATCACAGTTTCGAATCTTTTTTTTGCAGACAAGCTCGAAACCCTCTGGCATATTCCAATAAAACGTTCGAACATCTTCAGGGCTCAGCTTTTTGAGATACTCTCCTCTGCAAGCCTTCCATTGATTCTCTTTTCACCTTTCTTTCTTGGGGCACTTTATGGACTCGGTTACAAAGACTGGGATTTTTTGAGAGTTTCGTTATTGCTCTTTCTTTTCATTGTTGAAATATTTTACGTGAACATCTTGATTTCAACAGTTATAGTTTTTTTCACCAGTGGAAAGATGATGAAATACATATCCGCAATAATGACCGCTGTAACCCTTGTTGTTTTTGTTTTTACGCTCCGAATAATGGATTTCTCCACTTTGGAAAGCGCCTCGCCTCTTGAAATTGCAGATAGACTCTTAGCTTTTAGTGGTGTTGCCACGTCGAAATTCCTTCCTTGGACTTTGTTTGTCAAGGCAATTACAAGCGGGGCGAAAGAAACCCTGTATTTTTTAGTGCTTGTTATCTCACTTGGTGGTGCTGTTGAATTGATTGGTAGAAAGTATTACTCCGTAATACTAAATAAACTCTGGTCGACCTCCAGAAAGACAAAGAACATATCTGGAAAAGTTCATTATCTTCCACCATTTTTGTCTCTCTTGAAAAAGGATACACTATTGATTTTCAGAGAACCCAAACTCATATTTGCCTTTCTTTATCCAGCTCTTTTTTTGCCCGTGATCATTCTGGCAAATCCATTGCTTGTTAAAGGAACAGGGATAGTACAGTTATTAGGCCTTTTCGTTTTTCTTCTGTCAAATTACACCACTGTGGCTTCTACTGCTCTCTTTGCCTTTGAACGAAGAATGAATGATTTCAAAAAGGTATTTCCTATTACTTCGTTCAGTTTTGCCTTTTCCAAAGTTCTAATCATCTGGGGGCTTTTTGGATTGATAAGCTTTGTGCTTGGTATATATATTCAAAGCGAGATTCCAAACATTAATCAGTTTATGTTTCTTTTTCAACTCTTTATGATACCAACTATTTTTGCACTCACGGTCTTCGGTGGAATACTGGAGCGAAAGTTCGGTACAGGGGAAAGCAAGAACGTTTTCAAAGCGCTGAATTTGACGGGTGCTATACTCTCATTTTTGGTGAGTAGCCTATTACCTATATTCACAGCTTTGCCCGCGGCTCTCTTAATTCTGGGAAAAATCGATGTCATGTTATTGTTCATGAGAGTCCCGGGAAATTTGCTTACGCGGCTGCTTTTCGGTGCTTTTGTACCCATAATGTTATGGGCAGGGAACTTGTGGCTCGGATATAAATTGCTGTGCTATAATGAT
>NZ_CEYIHJ010000091.1:0-3497 GCF_982836095.1 Kosmotoga sp. | reverse complement strand
TGATGGTTGAAAGCGAATTTTGGAGGGATACAATGCGAGTTAAAGATGTGAAATATTTAAGTAGAGTAATAATGGAATCAGGTGAAATACCGCTTGTATGGGGACACTTTGGTGTTGGGAAAACAGACTTGGCCAAAGAGTTGGCCACTGAAACTGGAAGAAAGCTGATTATCCTCGTTATTTCCCAAATGGAACCGGGAGATCTCATTGGAATGCCCGCAAGGGATGAGGGAAAGACTGTTTTTTTGAAACCTGATTGGTGGCCAGAAGATGGCAAAGCAATAATCTTGATCGATGAAATAAACAGAGCGCATCGTTCTATTAGAAATGCAATAATGCAACTTTTGATAGACAAGAGAATTCACAACCATGTCCTTCCGGATGATGTATGGATAATGGCTGCTGCTAATCCCCCTGATGAGGAATATGATCAGGTAGAACTAATAACGGATCCGGCTTTCATGTCCCGGTTTTTCCATTTGGAAATAACTCCTGATCCCCTGGAATGGATAGAATGGTCCAAATCTGTGGGAGTACCAGGAGAAGTGAGCGATTTTATTGTGGAATATCCTGAACTCTTGACAAAAGACAGAATGGTTTCGATGAGGCTCGACTTGCGCCCAAGTCCCAGAAGCTGGTTCAAGCTCGGTAAAGTTCTTAGAAACCTCGACAAAGAGAACTTTGAAAAATATGGATACATCCTCGCCGCTGGAATTGTAGGACCAGAAGCTGCAAGAACCTTTGTGAATAAAACGAAAGGTATTGCAAACATCCCCCAGCCTTCGGAATTGCTTCTGGAACTTTCAGAAAGCCTTCAACAGCGGGTAAAGAGTTTTGATATAACAGCGGTCAATGCACTCATTTCAAGGGTAACCAAGTATCTTACGGAGTTGACCGACCTTGAGTTAAAAGATTATTATGAAAAAATTGGAATAGTTTCTGATAATTTACTCAAACTGAAAAATTGCCTTCCTAAGGACTCCTTTTTCTCAATAATCAGGCACATAGCCTATGTGCTTGAAAGCGAGAAGGGTTTAAAAAGAGCTTTTTATGAAAAACTCCTCGAAGAGCTGGCTGTCGATGGAGACATACTTGATTACCTCGAAAAGAGGGAATAACATGCCGAAGGTTTCCATAGTAGAGAAAGCTGTTGTGGAGCTCGCCAAGAAAAGCCCCTTTTATAACTATCTTTTCATGCATATTGAGCGTCTTCCATCTTTTAAAATACGAACCTTTAGTCTTAGAATTTCTAATAATGGAAGCCTTCAACTATACTACAACCCGGAAATCCTTTCGACTAAACCTTTAGGGCTGGTGCAGGCTCTGTTGGAGCATGAGTGCTTCCACATAATAAATGGCCACCTTTTGATACCGATAAAAAACAGCAGATATAAAGCCCTGTGGGATCTATCGATGGACGCAGCAGTAAATCAGTACATACCCGCTTTAGATGCCTTCAGCCTTCCCATGGACCAACTGCTCATGGAAGGTTGCGGGACTGATAATGAACGTTTTTTTGTCGCCCCACCTGCTTCGATGCCCGGAGAAACTGCTGAATTTTATTTTCATTGGGCAGTTGAGTTTATGAAAAACAACAAGACCGTTGACCTGGAATTGCTGGAGGAAAATCTGGAAAAAGCGGATTCGCATGAAAACTTCGGAGATTTTGAACTTCCTCGCGAATTCGTTGAGGAATTGCTGAAAAGCATTGTGTCTGAAACCTATGAAAAGGCAAAAGAGGGTGCGCCAAAGGAAATAGAGGCTTCGCTCTCCCTTTTCATAAACAAACCGCTGCTGGATTGGAGAACAGTTATTAGAAGTTTCTTTGGTTCTGCGCAGTATATTGGAAGATATCGAACACACCAAACAGGAGATATGAAGATCAACCGGGCTGGCGAAGTGATTTCGCCGCAAAGCTCGCCATAGTGGTAGATACCAGCGGTAGCATTGTCGATGAAGAGTTCAATGCCTTTTTCAGCGAGATAGATACACTGACGCGCCTAACAGATTCGAAAATCTGGTTGATACAGGTGGATGAAACAGTTCAATCTGTAACAAAATATGGGAGAGGCATGTGGAAAAACCTTAAACTCATTGGAAAGGGCGAAACGAATTTGCAGCCTGCTGTTGATTATGCCCAGGATAAGTTAAGACCTGAAGGTTTAATAGTCTTCACAGATGGTTTTACAGATCTCCCTCACGTTATGAGAAAAGTTATTTTTGTGCTTTCAAAGCATTACAATCCCGGGTTTCTCGAAGATGCGAAAAGAATATACGGGAAATATTCGGTGGTGGTTCTCAGATGATTTTTCGAGGGCCCAATTCACTAAGTGCTCCATTTGGTGAGTTTTATTCTCACTGCCAAAACCTTTTCATTTCAGAAGCCTTAGAACTAAAAAACAGAAAAGCCGTTCTTGGAACGGAATTTGGGCACTTTATTGTTTCGGTTGTAACTGAATCCAATGATCGAGCTCCAGCTCTATCACTTTTCATAGATGAAGAGGGTCGGGGTTTTCTCGGATTATCTTCTGAAAATCCATTGAAACGTATGAGTGCTATTTATAGATACCAACCCTCAAAAGCGACAGATCTCCTCAGGGAATTTTACAGCCATTTGTTTCCCGAAGCAGAAATTTCTCTTTCCCGTGTTATTCTTCAGTCTCCTTTGAGGATTCACTTTGTTGTATTCGGAGGTAATGAGCGATTGCTTAAAAGAGAAATGCTGAAAGCCAGCCTTTCTGGAAAGGGATTTTACAGAATAGCGGAAAAAATGGGAGATGAACTCTTCGATTTTTACTGCAAATATTACCGGAAATGGTTAAAGCTCAGAAAAGGAGAAGTGTTCATTTATCCAACAGAGGACATTGTGAAAATCGTAACCGGGCGTCCAAGGTTGAATTACAGTGTTGATTTGTCAATTGTCATTGAGCTTTCCAGGTTGTTCAGAAATTTGGTTGTGAAAAAGCACAAATTCCTGCGACCTTCCAATATTTCACCCGACATGAACTTTTCAGGGGTTGCCACAAGCGTTTATGAAGTTGACCTGGTTGACTCTTTAGGTGTTTACCAAAAATTAAATCCCTTCTACGATATGTACAGCAAAAGTATAGAAAGAACCATTGAAGCAATGATGAATTCCATCAAAAAATTACCTTTTGGAGAAGTGTTGAATGATGATTAAGCCATTTATAAAAGTCCAATATCCACCATCTAAAAAAGTGTTTAGAGCTTTCAAAGTCTCAGATCTCATTTCTTATACTGGCAGGATATACATATTTGACGAAAAAAATTTTAGCCGCTATCGCTTTTATGAGGAACATGAAGGAACTCAACTCTTCAGTCTTTCAAACGAGATAGCTTTTTTGAAGGATGTTAGACTTTTTTCAGCAGAGACTCTCGAATACCTTTTCATACGTGGTGTTGTAGCCACCGTGGGGTTTGATGCCGATGAATCGCTGACAAGCATTTACAGAAGATTTTCCAGGCTCCACCTTGTT
>NZ_CEYIHJ010000090.1:0-7640 GCF_982836095.1 Kosmotoga sp. | reverse complement strand
GGCTTATCTATGGCAAATCTATCTAAAAACCAATTCAGTGAATTCGTGGCTGACAATATCACAGCCATATGATAGAAAACACCCTTTCTGACGTGATTGAATAAATGAACACCATGTTCAAAATCCATGATCGGCTTCTCAAGCACAGTAACCACTGTTCCAGAAGTGCCAACACTCACCATAGAATCCCCGGGGTTTTCAACACCACAGCCATAGGCTGCTGTCGCGTTATCAGCCCCACCTTGTACAACAAAAGTCTCAGATAATTCAGGCAATTCGGGAGCGGTTACTTTTCCAACTACTTCTCCTGAATCAATTATCGGCGGTAGAGTTTTTTCGTCAATATTCAAAATATCCATCATTTTCACATCATATTTTCCGGTAATTGGTGAATATATACTTGTTCCTGAAGCGTCAGAGGGCTCTGTGGTGATCTTCTTGGTTAATTTGAAGATTATATAGTCTTTCGGAAGCATAAAAGTGCACACTTTTTGGAATACCTCAGGCTCATTCTCTTTTAACCACAGTATTTTCGGAGCTGTAAATCCCGTTAAAATAGGATTACCTAAAGCTTTGATCACTTCTTTTTCCCCACCATATTTAAGAGTTAATTCCTGGCATTGTTTTGAGGTTCTTTGGTCGCACCATAAGATTGCAGGACGTAATATCTCACCTGAAGAATCAAGGACGACAATGCTATGCATTTGGCCACTGACAGCTAATGAAAAGATAGGTTCGTTTATCTCAGCAACAAGCATCTTTATTACTTTAACTGTTGCACTCCACCATTCACCGGGATCTTGCTCCATCCAACCGGGTTTTGGTGTTTGAAGGGATATCTGGATATTTTTTTTGGCAACAATATTGCCATTTATGTCCACTAAAATGCCTTTTACCGATGAAGTTCCGATGTCTATACCCGCATATAACATATTAATCCCCACCTATAATTCTTACTTCGGGCTCTCTTAATTAAAATAACCTTAACCTATGGCAAAACACAAACCTAGCTAAGAGTTATCTAAGGAGATAAGAAAAAATGAGGGGCGATTATCAATGCATATTATTAATTTATGTAATCCATCAATTATTGCTTTTGTTACTTGTAATTGCGTGTTTGCGAATATTATCATTAAATCCTTATAATTAGCTATAATGAGCTATAATAATTGTTAATGATTGATGATTGGTTTTCCGAAAAACAAATTTATTTACTATAATCAAAGCGATATTTGATTGAATACATCAACTAATGGCGGGTGAGTGAATGGTTAAAGTAAAGCAAAACCACAGAGAGCTGGCAAAAAACAACAGAAAGCTCGTTTTAAATCTCCTCAGGAGAGAAGCATCGACTAACAGAAGAACTCTGGCAAGACTTTCGGGATTGGATCCCAGTACAATAACAAAAATTATAAAGGAATTCATTAACCGAAACCTGTGTATCGAAACTCAACCAGAGATTTCCGGAAAGGTAGGAAGGAGAACGATTGGTTTGAAGCTCTCTAAAGATGCTTATAAATCAATCGTTGTGAGAGTTGGAGTTCAAGTCACAGAAGTTGCGATTGGGTACTTTGATGGGACAGTCGAACATGTTGACACAGTAAGAAGTGTGAGTAATATAAGTGAATTTATCGAAAAAATAAAGAAAACAATTTTTCCAATTATTGAGAAAATTAACGCTGATAGGTTTTTGGGAGTATCAATATCACTTCCTGGTATGGTTGACATAGAAAACAATTATATAATCGATGTCCCGCATCTTGGCTGGCGAGATATCAATCTTACAGACTATTTGGAAGGAGCTATTCCCGTTTTTATTGACAACGAGGCCAATCTATCGTTAATCGCCGAAAAATGGAAAAACTCTTTAATCAAGCCTGTTGAAAATGCGGTCTTTGTTTACCTTTCTGAGGGTATTGGCTGTGGGGTGATCGTAAATGGCCAAATTTATAGAGGGACATTTTTCAGCGCTGGTGAATTTGGTCATATGACCATAGACCATAACGGCAAGGAATGTTATTGTGGCAACAAAGGATGTTGGGAAACTTTAGCTTCTACTGAGGCTATAGTAAGAGAATACGAACGGAAATACTCAAAGCTCGAAGGTTCAAGCTATAACGATAAATTCATGGCGCTTGTAGAATTATCTAAGGTTAACGGTAAGGCGCTTTCATTGATCAAGAACGAAGAGGATTATTTAGCCATAGGTATAACGAACATTGTTAATACATTAAGCCCAGAATATGTGATATTAGGTGGCTGGGCTTCGATTTTGAGCGAAGACTCTATTGAACGCATAGAAAACAAAGTAAATAAAAGAATTCTTTATGCGGCAAAAAGCAAGATCAAAATAACAAAAAGCCTTATAGACAGTAAAGAGCAAGGTCTTGCTGCTGTAACAGGAGCGGCTTTGATGATTGTTGATAGAAATTTAGAAAAGATAGTATAAATACCACCAATTCCAAGGGGGGATATTAATGATAAAAGGTCATTTTTTTGAAGAAGGTAAAAAGCTTAAATACGGAATGGTTGGAGGTGGTCCGGGTTCATTTATAGGGCCAGTCCATCGAGCGGCTATTGCCATGAATGGGCAGGCTCAGATTGTAGCAGGATCATTTTCTCCCATTTACGATGAAACACTGATGACAGCTAAAGAACTTGGAATTTCAGAAGATAGGGCATATAGATCATATGAAGAAATGGCTGAAAAAGAGGCCCAACGTGATGATGGAATAGATTTCGTGTCCATAACTGTCCCTAATTATTTGCATTACAAAGTTGCAAAAGCTTTCCTGGAAAAAGGGATAAATATAGTATGTGAAAAGCCATTGTGTTTCACACCTGAAGAGGCAAAGGAACTAATGGAGCTGGCGGCAAAGAATGATGTTGAATTCATGGTCACCTATACTTACACAGGATACCCCATGGTCAGGGAGGCACGGAATATAGTTCAAAACAACACCTTAGGAAACATAAGGCTAATCATTGCTGAATATCCGCAAGGTTGGCTTGCTGAACCAATTGAAAAAGAAGGACAGACACAGGCTAGTTGGAGAACGGATCCCAAGTATGCCGGCATATCCAATTGCGTTGGAGATATTGGAACACACATAGAGAATCTTGCCCATTTTATAACAGATCTTGAAATTACCTCCCTGTCTGCAAGATTGGAAACTTTCGTTGAAGGTAGGAAACTCGACGATAATGCTTTCATATTACTAAAATATGAAAACGATGCGAGTGGAAGTTACTGGCCTTCACAGATAGCTATCGGAAATGAAAATAGTTTAAAAATAAGGATATATGGAACTGAGGGTTCTCTTGAGTGGGAACAGGAGCATCCCAATTTCCTGAAGTTATCAATGAAGGGTGAACCTCTCAAAATCTTGTCAAGGGGGAATGACTATCTTTCCAGTGCAGCGCAAATGTTTACAAGGTTACCTTCCGGGCACCCTGAAGGATATTTTGAGGCTTTTGCTAACCTATACAGAAGCTTCTGCAATAAACTATCTGCCAAAAAAGCCGGGGAAAAATCTGATGAGTTGTTCCCCACGGTTGTTGATGGAGCTCGTGGTGTGAAATTCGTTCACGACTGTGTTAACAGCAGTAATAAAGGCGGAGAATGGGTAGATGCTTCCTTTGAATTTGGAGGTGAATATTAATGCGCCCAGTCACAATCTTTACCGGTCAGTGGGCTGACCTGCCATTTGAAAAAATGTGTCAACTTGCTTCAGAATGGGGTTATGACGGTTTGGAAATAGCCTGTTGGGGTGACCATCTTGATCCCCAAAAGGCTGCCAGTGATGATGGCTATGTGAGGGAAAAGAAGGAAATACTCGAAAGATATAACTTGAATGTATGGGCAATTGGTAACCACCTAGCCGGGCAATTAGTGGGCAGCAGAAATACAAAGCGCTTTGAGGTATTCGCACCAAAGGAAACTCATGGGAACCCTGAAAAAATGAGACAATGGGCTATTGAAGAGATGAAAGCAACTGCCATTGCTGCAAGGGCTCTTGGAGCAGAAGTTGTAACAGGATTTATGGGTTCGACTATCTGGGAAGCCTGGTACTCTTTCCCTCCTGTTTCGGAAGAATTCATAAATGATGGGTTCAAATATGTGGCGGATCTCTGGGATCCAATACTGAAAGCATTTGAAGAAAATAACGTCAAATTTGCCTTAGAAGTGCACCCTACCGAAATTGCCTTTGATTATTACACTGCAGAAAAACTCCTAACTTACATCGACCGACCATCTTTCGGATTCAATTTTGATCCCAGTCATCTACATTGGCAAGGTGTAAAACCGCATCTCTTCATCTATGACTTTGCCGATAGAATTTTTCATGTGCATATGAAAGACGCCACAGTTAACCTCGATGGAAGAACTGGAATTCTTGGTTCACATATTACTTTCGGCGATCACAGAAGGGGCTGGAATTTTGTTTCTCTGGGACACGGTGATGTTGACTTTGAAAAGATAATCAGAGCATTGAACGATATTGGTTATACGGGCCCTTTATCAGTTGAATGGGAAGATTCAGGTATGGACAGGCTGCACGGAGCAAAAGAGGCACTGGAATTTGTGCGAAGGATAGACTTCCCAAAATCTCAACTGGCTTTTGATGATTCAATGAAAAATGATTGAGGTGAAACTGTGGATAATAACATCATCCTAAAGACAAAGGGGATTGCAAAGGAGTTTTCAGGTGTTAGAGTCTTAAATAACATAAATATAGAGATAAAATCAGGAGAGATTTTCGGAATTATAGGAGAAAATGGTGCTGGAAAATCCACCTTTGTCAAAATATTAACCGGGATTTACACTCCAACTGAAGGAAGAATCTATTTCAACGGGAAAGAAATCCAGCTTGAAACTCCTTTAGATGCGCGAAAAGCGGGGATAATTATGATTCCCCAGGAATTCAACCTTATAAACGATTTGAATGTCTACGAAAACATTTTTCTTGGCAATGAGAAAAAGAGAAGAGTTTTTTTAAACAGAAATGAAATGATTAGAAGAACAGAGGAGCTGCTGGCAGGACTCAAAGTAAACATCCCCGCTACTGCGAGAATAGATAAATTGAGTGTTGCGCAGAAACAAATGGTTGAAATCGCAAAGGCTCTTGCGTTTGATTCGAAATTGCTAATTCTTGATGAACCCACAACCGTCCTCACTCGGCGCGAAATAGACATACTTTTTGGAATCATGCGACAGTTGAAATCTCGAGGAGTCACAATGATATACATTTCCCACAAATTAAGTGAAGTCAAAGAAATATGTGATCGTGTAATGGTTCTTCGAGATGGCGAAATGATAACCATTGAAGATACAGATAACATTGACGAAAAAGAAATGGCCAGGAGCATGATTGGAAGAGAACTGTCGCAGATATTTCCTGAAAAAGTTGTCCCGAAAGAAAATACTGTTCTTCAAGTTGAGAACCTGAGCAGTGTTGATGGGTTTATTAAAGACGTTTCTTTTGACCTAAAAGAGGGCGAAATTCTTGGTTTTGCGGGGCTTGTAGGCGCAGGCAGGACGGAGCTTGCTGAGACACTAATAGGAATAAGGAAAAAGAAGCACGGGAAAATAATTATTAAGGGCAAAGAGTATAATATCAAAAACCCCGCTGATGCTTTGAAACATGGTATTGCTTATCTTTCAGAAGATAGACAGGGAATAGGCATATTGACAAACTTTGATATCCCTTCGAACATCACGCTTCCATCACTAAAACATTATTTGCGAGGAATTCTTATAAACAAAAGAAAGGAACATGAAAAAACCGCTCAGTACATCAAACGCTTTGATATCAAAGCAGCTTCTTTGAAATCCAAATTGGAATACCTGAGTGGTGGAAATCAGCAAAAGGTTTCCCTCGCAAAATCCTTGGACACTGGCCCTGAGATTTTCATCATAGATGAACCCACGAGAGGAATAGATGTTAATGCAAAAAGAGAGATCTATTTCTTTATTAACGAGCTTGTTCAAACCGGAATTTCCTGCATAGTAATCTCATCAGAAATGGAGGAAATCATAGGGCTTTGTAATAGAGTGGTTGTAATGCGGGAAGGAAAAATCACCGGAATTCTTGAGGGCGAACACATAAATGAAGAAGAGATAATGTTCCATGCCACCGGCTTGAAGGGAGTTGCTTAACATGCCATCAAAAAGCTTAATTAAGAAAATTGACTTTGAAAAATATGGTTCTTTGATCGCTTTTGTTGTGATATTTATTATTTCCTCTTTTGCAAGCCCATATTTCCTTCAGCTTCAAAATATTCTCAACATTTTAAGGCAAGTATCTTATACGGGAATAATAGCTCTGGGCATGACTTTTGTAATCATAGGCGGTGGTATTGATCTTTCGGTTGGTTCTATGACGGCACTTGTTGGAGGTATTTCAATTCTCTCACTGAATTCGGCGATGAACTTCTTCGGATATGGTTACTGGAATGAAATAATGGCAATTATTGTCGCTGTGATTGTGAGTATTGCCTTAGGCGCTGCCGCGGGGGCTCTCAATGGTGTTGCTATAACAAAAGGTAGAATAGCTCCTTTTATCGTAACTCTCGGTACAATGGCAATTTACAGATCTCTCGCCTTATATATAGGTAAAGCAGGTGTCTTCAGATCAAATAGTTATATGTATCCAGAACTTGGCATGGGTTATTTCCTTGGCGTACCTATACCTGTCTGGGTATTTTTCGGAATGGCGGTTCTGTTCCATATCATTTTGAACTGGACAAGATATGGGAGATATATCTGTGCCATTGGTTCAAACCAAAAAGTGGCGAGATATTCTGCAATAAAAGTAAATTTCGTTCGTTTTATATCCTATGTAATGGTAGGTGTAACTGTTGGTGTATCCGCTGTTTTCTTAACCTCAAGACTGAATTCTATAAGTTCCACGAATGGCGGTTCGGGATATGAACTTGATGCGATAGCTGCTGTGATTATTGGTGGCACCCCTATGACAGGAGGTAGCGGAACAATATTCGGAACGGTGATAGGCGCCATTATCCTCGGAATGATAAATAATATGCTTAACATGTTAGGCGTATCACCTTATTTACAGGGAACTGTAAAAGGTATAGTCATCATTGGTGCTGTATTAATACAGAGAAAAAGGTCCCAATAAACTTGCCCATTAGGGCTATTATGGAGGTGGGGAAACATGAAGCGTTTTTTAGTGGTGTTACTCGCGGTGTTACTAATCGCATCAATAGGCATGGCAAAAGACAAGATCAAGATTGGTGTATCAATCCCTTCTGCTGACCATGGGTGGACAGGAGGAATCGTCTGGTGGGCTCAAAAAGCAATAGCAGACTGGAAAGCAAAAGATCCAGATATAGAATTCTTCCTGGTGACAGCTGATTCACCCGCAAAACAGGTTGGAGACGTTGAAGATCTCATGGTGAAAGGTATCGATGCACTTGTTATTCTCGCCCATGATTCAGAACCCCTCACACCTATTGTAGAAAGAGTACATAACAAGGGAATACTCGTTGTATCAGTTGACAGAGGTCTTACAAAGCCTGTCGAAGATATCTACATCGCTGGTGACATCCCAGGGCTCGGAAAAGTTTCTGCTGAGTGGCTCGCCAAGGAACTCAATTACAGGGGTGACATCGTTGTT
>NZ_CEYIHJ010000089.1:0-7643 GCF_982836095.1 Kosmotoga sp. | reverse complement strand
AGTCAAGCACAGTCCAGTACCTTTAATTGCTGACATTCACTACGATTATCGCCTTGCCATTGGAGCTATAAAGAAGGGAGCTGCAAAGGTCAGGATTAACCCGGGAAATATAGGACAGTCCTGGAAAATCAAGGAAATAGTTAGTGTCGCAAAGGCCTATAGAACCCCTATAAGGGTGGGAGCAAATTCGGGCTCGATAAAAGAGAGTTTCAAAGGATACGATAACAAAGCCATAGCACTTGCAGAAAGCGCTCTTGAGGAGACCCGTATCCTTGAATCCATGGGATTTTATGACATCGTTATCTCCGCGAAATCGTCATCGGTAAAAGAAACTATCGAAGCAAACAGATATATATCATCCAGAGTAGATTACCCGTTACATATTGGTGTTACAGAAGCGGGTGTTTTCGAAACCGCGGTGGTAAAATCTTCAATAGGCATCGGTACACTACTTCTTGAGGGAATTGGTGACACGATAAGAGTTTCAATTGCTGGCGACCCTTTAATTGAAGTAAAAATTGCAAAGAAACTGTTGAAAGCTTTGGATCTCAAAGAAGGCGTTGAGGTTATAGCATGTCCCACCTGTGCGAGAACGGAAATCGATGTTGAATCTCTTGCACACAATGTGGAAACATGGCTTGAAGACATCAATACAAATTTGACAATAGCTGTTATGGGGTGTGTTGTCAACGGTATAGGTGAAGGAAAAGATGCTGATATTGGTATTGCTGGTACTACTACCGGAGCAGTGATATTCGCAAAAGGAAGAATCGTTGAAAGAGTAAGAAAAGCTGACCTCAAAGAAAAATTGATGAAATGGGTAAAGGAATATTCGAGCAAAAACAAAAGGGCGTGACCGTATTAAAATTTCCATAGTTGAAGGGGGGCAACCTAAAATGAAAAGATTATTTTTATTTGTTCTTTTTTCACTTTTTCTAGTGAATCTTTTTGGCTTCGTTGGGGTTCAATACGACCCTGCAAACATAATCCTTATACCACCTGAAGACGGCATAAACGCAACGCTTGAATTCAACAAACCAAAGGGAAGCACTTATTACGCAGGGGAAGAGCTGATAGTAAGCTTTAAAGTAAACAAAGACGCTTATGTAACTTTATTGGATATTCTTCCAGATGGAAGGGTTCAGGTTTTGTTTCCAAACAAATACGATACAAACAATTTTGTCAACGCCAATGAACTGTACACGCTTCCAACAACAGATAGCTCTTTGGGATATCGTTTAATAGTGGACAATACCGTTGGAAGGGAAAGTTTTTTACTCATAGCTTCTGAAGAACCGCTCTATTTTCTTGACCCTGTGATAATACGATTTCATACCAGTGCATTCCCATACTTGATTAACAGCGTTTCCGGTATGAAAAGCCTGATAATGAATTCTCTTTCACATTCCAATTGGACTGTTGCAAACTACTACTTCTATGCTAATTACGCACCAGCAACGACAAAAGTCAACATCGTTTCCGACAGGCAGAACACAAAAGTATTCATTGATGGGTTGTATGAAGGAATCGCGCCAATAATGCTGAAAGAGCTTGAACCTGGGCAACATAGTTTTTACCTTTTCAACGATAAAAGGCTTGCCTGGGGGCCAAATCCTCGTAGTGTGAATTTCGGCGATTTTGAACTCAAGTTTAATTTGCTTCCCACTTATCCTTATGGCTATCTTGAAGTGTATTCCGAACCCTCAGGTGCCTCTGTATATATTGATGGAGAATATTTTGGAACAACACCAATAAAGGATTTTGCAGAGGTTGGGAATCACAATGTCACCATATCTAAGTGGAAATATCACGGCGCTTCACAGGATATCACCATAATTGAAGATGAAACTACATCGATTAGTTTTGTGCTGAGTCAAAAAACTGAAGAAGAAGTAAGGAAAGATATTTATACTATATTCGCCATTGTTGGAGCCATTGTCGCCATTGTGGCATTGATTTTGTTGCTTTCGCAATAAATAAGAAAGAGACGCTTTTTTCGCGTCTCTAAATAATATTATATCACGAAAAATGGGTTTTGTCAAACTCGAATATTATAACACAATATTTAATGAAATCACCTTTTGCGTTTTCAATTTCGCTGAATAAAAAGATATGGCGATATACACTTAAAGTAGGTTTATTTACAATTGTATTTCCAAGTTTCGAAAATTTGGGGGTAGAAATTCTTGAAAGCTAGGGCAACCTTCATGCTTTTGCTTGTAGTGCTTTTCTGGGGGCTTACATTTCCCATGCAAAAAGCTATTCTCGGTGAAGGCTTATCGCCTGTATTCTACAATGCATTGAGATTTGCAATTGCTTCTCTCCTGGTTATCGTCTATGAGAAGCTCAAGGGGAGGAATCCCTTTAGATCGTTGTTCAATTTGCGGGGTGCTATTCTCGGGCTATTTTTGACTGGTGGATATGTATTCCAAACCTGGGGACTTGTTCACACAACTGCTTCTAAAAGTGCTTTTATCACGGCACTGTATGTTGGCTTTGTAGCTGTCCTGTCGCCGCTGATTGAAAGAAAGCTACCTTCTCCCATGAAAGTTATGGCTTTGCTTATTTCCATAGTTGGGCTATATTTCCTGACATCACCCAAAGGCGGAATCCAATTTGGGGATTTCTTAACAATTTTGTGCTCTTTATTTTTTGCACTCCATGTTATATACATCAGCGTCTTCACCATTGAAAATGATAATGATGAGTTTGAAATGCTTTTACCTCAATTACTCATTGTGACCCTTGTCAATAGTATCCTCATTCCCTTTATTCCCGGAAAAATCATTTTCAGCGGTGGAACGATTTTCACAGCGGCTTTCACTGCTGTTTTCGCCACCATTTTGGCCGTGGCTATTCAACTTAGGTATCAAAAACATATCGGCTCGATTGGAGCTTCATTGGTGTATGTTGGTGAGCCAGCTTTTGCATTGCTATTTGCAATGATTTTTCTCGGTGAGGGGGCTTCACCTAAAGAGACACTGGGTCTCGTATTGATGATACTTGGTATAATTACCGGGAGCTTATCGATATTGCAAAGCAAGGGCAATGTTAGTGAGAATTGAAAGAAAGCACGATTTGAATTGCTGCAAGTTACGAGTATCGAGAAAATCGAAAGCCGTGAAAGCATGAAAAAGCCGCCATGTAGCGACTCAAATTCCGGCTCCCGTTCTCACTAGGGTAGGTGAAAACTTTGAGCAAAAGGAAGTTGTTACTCATTGAAGATGATCCTCATATAAGCCGGTTTTTAAAATTAGAGCTTGAACATAGCGGCTATGAAATAATTCTGGCTGTTACCGGCGATCAAGCGCTGGATTTACTTGAAGCAGAAGAACCTGATCTCATCATTCTAGATGTTATGCTTCCAGTCATAGATGGATTTAGTATTTTGAGATTTATAAGAGAAGAAGTCTCTGAAGAATTGCCCGTAATAATGCTCACAGCTCGTGGGGAAGTCAACGACCGGGTAAGGGGACTAAAGGGAGGGGCAGATGATTACGTGGTAAAACCCTTTCACATTGAAGAACTCTTAGCAAGAATAGAGGCACTTTTAAGAAGGCAGAAGAAACCCAGAAAACTGAATTATAACGCACTTGAAATGGATGTAGACAAGAGGGAACTACTGATCTCTGGTAAGAGCGTAGATTTGAGCAAGACCGAATTCGATCTATTGAGGGTGCTTCTTGAAAACAAAGGGATAGTCATGTCAAAAAATAAACTTTTAGAAATTGTTTGGGGAGTAGAAGATTGGGGAAATCCAAACGTGGTTGAGGTTTACGTAAATTACTTGCGGAAAAAGCTTGGTAAGCACGGGAATTTAATCCACACAGTTAGAGGGGTAGGTTATGTCATCAAATAAAAGTGCATTTACTCTGCCACTTTCTGTGATCTTGACAATAAGCTTTATAATCCTTCTTGTTCTCGTAATAGCTTTCATATCGATTTTTGTGTATCGGGTATCAACCACCGTTTTTATAAACAACTATTCCAAGGAACTGTTGAATTCCTATCGTGCTTCTTCTGCAGCACCACAACGTGGCATTATGGGGTCTCCCGGTTTCATGGGTGGTTGGCGAAACCAACAGTTATACGAAAACATGTTCGTTCAGATAGGTGAAAATGTTATTCGGGACAACGATGAGATAGGTAATCAGAAGTTTGTGGAAGGGCCAAGGATTGTTTCTGAAAGTGGTAAGACTTACCTTTTGTATGGCTTTGTTGAAAACGGTGAAAAACTAATAATAGGTACACATATGCTCGAATATGAAGTCTTTTTGAATGCTCTCAAAAAGACACTTGGATTGGGGGTTCTTTTGGCCATTGCTTTATCCTTAATCTTTGGGATCATTATGGGAAGAAGAATAGCAAAACCTTTAAAAGAAATCTCCAACGCACTCCAGGATACCATTCTTTCGGATCTCTCAAAAAGAATCGAGATGAATTCAAAAGCAAAGGAAATTCACGACTTAAAGGAAGCATTGAATAGATCGCTCGAAAAGATAGAAGAAGCTTATAGAAGACAAGAGCAATTTTCATCTGATGTTGCCCATGAAATACGTTCCCCTTTGACTTCTATTGTGGGATTCTCAAGGCTGATCAAGCGTTGGGGTATAAAGGATCCAGATGTTGTTCTTGAAGCAGCCAAAAATATAACAGAAACAGCTGAAAGTATGATTACCTTGACTGAATCTCTGCTATTTCTCGCAAAACCCGATTTGAAACCAGAATTCAGCGCCGTGAACTTAAAAGAAGCGCTTGAAAAAGCTCTTGATTTTGTCAGCCGTTCAGCAAACATCGAGATGAAATTTGAATTACCCGGTATAATTGTGATGACAGATAAAAAGCTCATTCAACTTGCATTCAAGATATTGCTGGAAAATTCAATAAAGCATGCACCTGGAAAACCAATTGAGATTTTTTGGAAATCTGAATCTTCAACTCTGATCTTTAGAGACTATGGCCCCGGCATTTCTGAACAAGAGAAGGAAAGGGTTTTTCAACGTTTCTATAAAGGGGATTTCTCCAGAACCGGCTCGGGGTATGGCTTAGGTCTTTCAATATTCAAAAAGATCATCGATACTCTTGGATTAACAGTTCAGGTTGAAACACCTGAAACTGGCGGTACAATGTTTTTATTAGGAGGCTGGAATGAAATTCGCTCTGTGCGCAGCTGAAACAATTGTTTTTTGGTTGCTTATTCCTTTAACCATAATCTCAACCGGTTCACCTCTATCATTACCAATTGCTTTTTTAGGCTGGGTTGTTGTAGCTTTTGGTGTTTTTTTGGCATTTTACTCTTCGCTTATCATGCTCTTTGATGGTGGTGGTGCCCCATACTATTTCTATGCTCCGAAAAAATTGGTTATCTCTGGCCCATACAGGTTTTTGAGGCATCCTTTGTATCTGGCGTACCTACTTTTTCTTGCCGGTCTACTAATAAGTAATTGGAGTCTTGTAGGGCTTTATCTTTTATTTGGTATTGGTCTTCTAATAGTTTTTTATGTTTTCATTTTTGAAGAGAGAAAGCTAATGGAGAATTTCGAAAAGTTTAGAGAATATGCCAAAAAAGTCCCCGCATTTATTCCTCTTCCAGGTAAGTATATTCCCTTTGATTATTCCCGTAGTGTTCCATGGCAATATATCTTTTTGAATTTGCTCATGAAATTTCTTGTCCAGATCATCGTTTGGCCTAAGGTCGTTAACAGCAAAGCACTGAAATCAAAAGGCCCGCATGTGATTGCTATCCTTCACCAGACCCATTATGATGGTCCACTCGTGTATTACGCAGTTAATCGATACTTCAGGTTTGTCAGTACAGCATTGTACTTCGACAGGATCCCTTTCATGTGGAAAGTCGGGATTATACCTGTTAAGCGCTATACCGTGGATTTTTTGGCGATGAAAAGAATCATCGAAACAATAAGAAATGGCTTTGATATTGGAATAGCGCCTGAAGCTGCACGCACCTGGGACGGTGAGCCCATCTGCATCAGAAAAGAAATCTGGAAGCTTCTAAGGAAATTAAATATTCCCGTTATTCCCGTGAAATTTTATGGTATCCAGCGACTATGGCCAAGGTGGTCCAACAGAATTAGATTGGGAAGGGCTACCATTGAATTCGGCGACCCGGTTTCTCCAGAAGACCAGCATTTTGAAGAAAAAATCAAGGGATTCTTAACTAAGCCAGATCCCACTTTCGAGCTTCCTTACAGGGATTATAGGGGTATTGAAAAACTTCTCTGGAGATGTCCAAAATGCGGCACTATCGGTTCTATACGGAGTGCAAAACACGCATTTTATTGCGATAAATGTGGAAAGAAATATGTAAAACCAACTGTCAACGAAGTTATAGAGCTTCACAAAAAAATAAGACCTGATTATATGCCCGTAAAGTTCCCTGTCAGTGATACTGTATTGCTTAACAACAAAAAGGTATCCGGGCAAATGTACGAAGATAGAATGAAACTTGGGAATCTTGTGATAGAATTCGATAAATTGCGCACTTCATCTATCGAGCGAAATGAGGAGAACATATTTGGAACCCCTAATGAGCTTATAAGATTTATTCCAGAGACTTCCCCGCTCATGTGGAAAGAAATCGTGGATTATCAAATCAGATTCGTTCTGGGAAATGAAAATTTTCACACGTATTACTGGGATCTAAGTCGTTGAAAGACTCATCTTCCACTTTTTAAAAATAGAAAAAACTGTGCAAGTTTGAACAAAATTGTGTTCAATACGGTATAAAATCCAGCTTTTATCTTGGATCTCATAGGAAAACTGATTATGCTTTGATACTCCTCGCAATCGCCCTTATCTTCCCAGAACTTGTACTCAAATCCCCTCACAATGATAACCGGGGTAAGCTCAGTATTTCCACCCATAACAGCTCCTCCAATTGCAGCAACAGCATCTACAACAACAACGTTTCCTCCGAACTTGTTAGGCTTAAACAAATCAGGGCCCGATTCGTTAACAGTAATTGGGTAAATACCAGAGCAACCAACGCAAACATCAAGAGCCCCTGTCCTGTTTGGAACTGATAATGTATCTGTAACTACCACCGCAACATTTTTATTGTACTTGCGCCTAATATAGTCTCTTATTTTCTTCGCCGAAAGGCATGGATCCTTAGGCAAAGGAACCAAAAAACCTTCGGGTACATTTGAACCATCTATGCCACCATTATCAAAAATAAGTCCCAGTTTATTGGTCATTGGTACATTGACAAAATTTTTACGCAGCATTTCCTGTGTTGCTTTTATATCCCTGGAATGCTTCAGGTAAAAGTTCCTGATGAACTTATCATTCATAATCCTTCTCAGTGGCACAATGCCCAGAACTTTTCCTTCCCTAAAAACCAGTTCGAGTCGATGAGAATCAATCGAAAAAAGCTTTGAAAGAAATTTGATACGCCATCTCGGCTTTATTGAAGAGATTTGCACAGCATTTCCTTCAAGATGTATTTGCTGCTGGACATGTAGCTGGTACATGGGGTGATGCTTCTCAACGTAAAGGAACTCACGATTACTACAACGAAAAAGGACTGGAGGTTACAACGTGGGCTGGGAAACGTGTTGTGCTAATGGGCGATGCTTATATGCGATCTCAAGATGCAGAGCTTGCTGCAGTGGCTATTCAAT
>NZ_CEYIHJ010000088.1:3685-7646 GCF_982836095.1 Kosmotoga sp. | reverse complement strand
TTCGTCTATGAGCTTTTCGGGTGTTCCGCAGCCAAGAAAACCGCCTATCATTAAAGTAGATTCATCATTTATGAGAGCAATGGCTTCTTCCTTTTTTATAACCTTCATTTTGTTCCTCCTTTCTCATTTTATGCCAAGACAAAGATGAAAAAGCTGGTTACGATGAAAGCCCAGATGAGAGCCATCATTGTGTATCCCATGATGTCTCTAATATCGAGCTTGGCGACTGAAAGCAAAGGAATAGCCCAGAATGGTTGAATCATATTGGTCCATGCATCACCCCAGGCTACGCCCATTACCACATTAGGAACTGAAGCTCCGAGCTTATGAGCAGCTTCTGTCATAATAGGTCCCTGCACGGCCCATTGTCCACCACCAGATGGTACAAAAACATTTACCAATCCCGCACTGATGTATGACCAGAAAGGTAGTGTTTTAGCTGTGGCAAAACCAACAAACCAATTTGCTATTGTACTGGCAAGACCTGAATTAATCATCATTCCCATTATTCCAGCGTAAAATGGGAATTGAATCACTATTCCCCAGCTGTTTTTTCCACCTTCCTTTGCTGCTTCGATGAAATTTCTCGGTGTCCAGTGAAGAAGTATCCCAATCATCAAGAAAATGAAATTGAGAATGTTAAGGTTAAGACCACCTTTTTTCACAAAGAAATAGTAGAAAATATACACAATACCGATCAATGAAACGATGATGGGCAAGACAGGGCTGTTTTCAACTTTTTCTGCAAATACCATATTTTTTTTGTCTTCCGCTGTCAACTTCTTTTTTGGCTCCTCTTTCAAAAGGGCCGGATCAACTTCAAGAACTTCTTCTTTTTTCTTTGGGTGCATAGCTGCATTAATAAGTGGCAGTGTAATTATCAAGGTGATGACAGTCAACAAGGACCATGGTGAAAATATCGTTTTGGAAACGGGTATTGTACCAATGGTATCTTCAAGGAAATGTCCGGGCGTGGCCACCAATAGTGGAGCTGAACCTGACAAACCGGCGTGCCAAACAAGAAATCCTGAATAAGAAGCAGCAACCAATAATGGATAATGGATTCCTTTTTGGTTTCTTGCAATCTCAACAGCTAAAAGGGCACCAACAATCAAGCCCAATCCCCATTGAAACCATGAGAAAATCGCCATTACGAAGGTAACAAGCGCCACCGCTTTGAAAGGTGAATTTCCAAAACGCGCAATCCAGCTCAAAAACGCCTTAATAGGCTTTGTAGTAGCAAGGATATAGCCGGTCACAACAATAAGCGTCATCTGCATGGCAAAGCTAAGGAGATTCCAAAATCCATCTCCCATGTATTTGACCATGTTTACGAAGCTTTCCTTCTGAATTACCATACCCAAAATCAGAGTAATGATAGTGAGTATCATGGCAAAAATGAGAGCGTCTGGTAGGTACTTTTTAGCGAATTTTGCAAAAACGCTGCCAAGAGCTCTTAGCATTCTCACCCCTCCTTATATAAGAATTAGGAACACATAATAATACATTTGAAAATCATACTTTCTTAATTATCACCGCTGTTCCCATTCCTCCACCAATACATAACGTGGCAAGACCGAGCTCTAAATTGCGCTTCATCATCTCGTAAAGTAATGTAACCGTTATTCTGTTTCCACTGCAACCTATTGGATGTCCAAGAGCAATTGCGCCGCCGTTTACATTGGCTCTTTCAAGAATGTATTCCTTACTTACGCCGTACATTTTATTCCAATTTCTTATAACTCCAAGTGTCTGTGCTGCAAAGGCTTCATTAGCTTCAATAAGATCAATATCTGTGAATTTCAACCCAGCATATTTCAAAGCGTTATCAGTTGCTGGAACAGGTCCAAGCCCCATGACAATGGGATCCACACCGCCCTGTCCCCAGGCAATAATCTCAGCTAAAGGTGTAAGGTTATGCGCCTTTACATAGTCTTCACTTGCGAGCACAATTGCACTGGCGCCATCGTTTAGCGTGGAAGAATTCCCAGCCGTAACTGAACCGTCTTTTTTGAATGCGGGCCTTAACTTTGCAAGTTTTTCCAAGCTCGTTTCTCGTGGCCCTTCATCTGTATCGACGATTTTCGTCACTTTTCTTTCCACAACTTCAACGGGAACTATTTCATCTTTGAATTTTCCAGCGGCAATAGCGTTTCTAGCTCTGTTTTGGCTTTCCAGGGCGTATTCATCTTGCTCTTCACGTGAAATATCATAACGTGAAACTATTTCTTCAGCGGTTATTCCCATGTGGACGTGGTTGAAAACATCTGTGAGACCATCACTCACCATATGATCTACCATGGTCATATCTCCAAATTTTGCACCAAATCTCGTTTTGTAATTAACAAGATAGGGAGCTTGAGACATACTTTCCATACCACCTGCTACAACAACTTCAGCTTCTCCGTAAGCTATGTCTTTAGCACCAAGTATTATGGATTTCATACCGCTGCCACAAACCATATGAACAGTATAGGCTGGTATTTCAGCGGGAATACCCGCGTAAATCGATGCCTGCCTTCCAGGGCCCATTCCTTGCCCAGCTATCAACACGTTCCCCATGATGACTTCATTAATGTCTGAAACCTCAATTCCAGATTGTTCTAAAGCTGCCTTTATGGCAATGGAACCAAGTTTGGTTGCAGGCACATTTTTTAGGCCTCCACCAAAAACTCCTATGGCAGTCCTTTTTGCCCCTACTACAAAAACTCTTCGCTTCATTTTAAGTCCCTCCAAATGCTTAGATTTTATAAGCCTAATATTCATTCTAACAATAATCACACCGAATGTTCAATATCAGTGGCATTTATTATTTTGAGATTTAGTTAACAGTAAAAATAGTTGATATATTATATATTATTAAATAAAACTAGCATGCAATATTTACTACCAAATTTTAGCAAAGGAATTATTAGTGAAAAACCGGGAGCTTTTGCTCCCGGTTTTTGCAGATAGAATTCTAAATAGCAAGTCCATATCAACTGTTGAGAATAGCTTAGGGTGTCTCAAAAATCAGCAACAACCAACAATATCAGCCAATTTTTTTGTGAGAGCTGTTGTTCTAAATATTGAACATAACTAACTCACTTCTGGATATTCCAGCAACTCGAATCACGTAACTGGCTCTTTAACCCTCGTGACTCACAACTCGTAACTCAATTCTCGATATATTCGTAACTCGAATCACGTTACTCGGTTCCCCGCCTCTTTACTCATAACTCATCATTCATAACTCATCACTCGGCTCTTGAATACTCACCTACTATATCAAGTCAACGAATCCCGGAGGGTTTGTGTTGTGCTGACAGATTATAGTGTGATGTTTGCGAGGCTGTCATTCTCCACAAACGCTTTTAAGTAAATCTTTGGGTTTTTTTACCCCGTCATTGTACAACTTTTTATAAACTGAAATATAGTGTTTTGAGTTGAACTGCTTCAAATCATATGAAAGTTTTCTGTTCAAAACCAATGAATTTAGAAATTGGGAAAGACACTCGTAAGCACTATAAAATTCTGCCATTTTCTCTGACTCAATGGAGGAAGACTTCAAAAATTCAAAAAGAGCATCGCTCAATATATGCGTCCCCACTTCGTGACTTATAAAATCAAGTATAAAACCATTTTCTGATCCGGAGTAAAAAACATTTCTGCTATATCCAAGGGAATTTGCATTAGGCCCTCCCTCAATAGCTGAAACAAGGATTATTTCATAACTTTCCGCCTTAAAGTCACTCCCGGTTATTTGTTCCCACTTTTTTATAAGGTCCAACCTTTTCAATTTTTTGCTTAGTTCGTCAGATTTTTCTTCCATTTGCGAAAGCTCGTAAGGCCATATCTGGTTCTTATAAGTTGTGAAGTTGCCTATGTAAACCTCTTTTAGTTCTTCTATTCCTTCAACTTTTGTGCGCAATGTCTCGAACCATCTATCGTTGATTTCTGGTAGCCATTTTCTTTTGGATAT
>NZ_CEYIHJ010000088.1:0-3675 GCF_982836095.1 Kosmotoga sp. | reverse complement strand
TGTATTCTTTTACAAAATCTTCAGACCTTCCATGAGCTGCTTTTTGGATTAAGTCAAAATATCTTTCGAAATCATTTTGGGAATTAAGTCCCAGATAAGCGGGAAAGAATATCATGTATTCCACAAGATCACCTGCATTACCATTTGCAAAGCTAAGGCTCTCTTTGAATTTTTGAAGGATTTTTCGGTGCTTTCTGCTGATTGAACTCTCATATTTACGAGAATAACCGTTGTCATAGTTGATCTTCGATACCGATAGAAGGTGGAATATGTAGTTAGGCCCTAATTCCGGGTTCAACTTGATCTCTTTCACCTTATCTTGCCTCCCAAAAATCAGTTTAATTAACTCAGCGATCTATTTCAGCATACAGATGTTGTATCGAATCGTAAGCTTCTTGAGGTAGTTTGTTATAACCATCCTTTTCTTTTTCTAGAGAACGTATATAGTCCAGCCTGCTATGAAGCTGGCTTTTCAAAAGCTCAATATAATTTGCATCGTTAAAATCTGGGACAAATCCCTCAATTTCCATGATTTCAATTTCTTCAAAATCTCCCCACTTTTTGAATTTCGCAGTTTTGGTAACTATTGATTCGAGAATGCTGAGAGTAACATTCTTGGTAACCTTCTTGTTCAGGAAATGCCCTGTATTGAATATATAACAATCCACATTTCTTTTGTCAAATAGATCTTTGAACCCCTGGTAGTCAATTGAAAGCGGATAGGTTCTGAAAGGATTAGCATAGGGCTCAAAAACCAGAGCATTGGGATCCGCACCCGGAGCAAGGCGCTCTGCTGAGGTTCTTTTAGTTGCCAACGTCGCGCCAAGTGCTGAAGCTAGGGCAGAATCGTTTATTTTCAACACAGGTGGAATAGAAGGGTCTTTCATAAGCCATATTATGGCATTAACAGGTTCAGAGAATTTATTCACCCTGTTAGGGGACCACAAGCTGGATTTAATAGCTCGCCCATTTCCATTTCTTATGTCTTCGGTCACAATTACAACTTTGCCTTCGCTATCAAGTGTTGCGCCTACATTCTGTACGCTAAGCAGGTATTTGTTGTCAGGAGAATTCAGAGGATAATCCGCCATCTTATCAAAATAAGAAGGTTCAAGTGCGATGGAAGAGCCATTTGTCAGAGAGATGATGAAAGCATCGTCATGCAGGATGGTCACATCGTATTTACTTCCATGCTTTGCATGGGTAAGAGTGGATTTTCCCGAACCAGATAGTCCGAAAACTCCCACTACAAAGCTCTTATCGCCCAGGTTGTATCTTTTCTGTCCACCATGACATGATACATAGCCGTTTCTACTTGCGCAGCTCCAAGCAAGCGTCAATGTGCCTTTTTTAAACTCTCCAAAATACCTCATTCCAAGTATGGCAGCCACGTTATGCTCTGGATCAAAAAAGGTCAGGCCAAAGGGATGGTCGGGATGGCTCCAATCGGGATCGGCGAAGACGAAAATATCTCCTTCGTTTTTTAAGGGCTTCGAGCTATTATACAGTTCAGACCAACTATCTGTAAGAGGTTGGAAGTTCAGCAGCCAGTTGTACAGAGTATTTTCATAACCCTCCGGGATGAGAAGATGGGCTTTTACGGAGAAATCTGTATCAAGTCCTATTATAGCCTGTGCATGGTACATCTTTTTGTATCTCGTATTATAAACCGCTTCCCTGAGTTTTGCAGCATAGTCTTTCAAATCAAGCCCGGGTTCCCCAACGATCCTTCGCGCAGGTGCATAACGTCCGACAACCGCTCCATCATTAAATAAAAGCACTTTGCTTCCCGGTTCAAGGCCAAGTTTCTCTGGTTGAAAGACATCCAGATCGGTGACAATGGTTCCAGGCGAAACTGTTGCCAGTTTATAGGCTTCTCTTCGTGAATTTACACTTACCACGTTATTTCGATAAAAGGCAGTTTCGATAATCGTTCTGAATTGTGAAAAAATCGGATTCTCCTTTGACACTTCATTGCGATTTAATAACAACGTTGTCGCCACTTTAAATCCCCCTCGCTTTTTTTAGTTAAAAGAAAAAGATGCGGGATTTGATCAATTCTTGCCCGCACACTCAGAACCCATGAGGATATTCACTTTTCATGGCGATTATAGCACTATTAAAAAAAATGCATATTTCCTGTAATCATTCAAAAGAAGTAATAAGAAAGGACTATTTGAAAAGAGTTGGACTAAACTCTCTTTCCTTAAAGTATGCAGGTTTATACATAAGAAACGGCCACTAAATGTGGCCGTTTTGTAAGTCTCACTAGTTTGCAAGATCAATCGCAGCTACACCAATGTACAAATCAGCAGCTCCGTAATAAAGAAGCAATTTCTCGTCGTACTCCACTGCCCCTTCTACAAAAACTACGTTGGGAACCTGACCATATTTTTCCCACGAAAGCTCTGGCTCAAGCAGTGGCTTATCCGTTCTTTTCAACAATCTATCTGGTTTGTCCAAATCAAAGAGAGCTGCTCCTACCTTATAAATTCCTGAGTAGTCAGCACTGTTATAGAACAACAATATTCCTTCAGGGGTTATCAAAGGTGGGGGCCCTGGCTCAACAAGCCTGGCATCGAACTTATCAGGGCGTGGCCTGAGCACAGCATGTGGATTGACATTCCAGTTTTTCAAATCACTGGAAGTTGCGATGTATATCTGCGAATCGCCAAAATACATGTAATATTTTCCATTTATCTTCTGTGGAACAATAGCACCGGATTTAGACCAGCGGAAGCTCTTTATTATGGGACCAACCTTTGTCCACTCTTTTAGGTCTTTGGAATAGGCAAGGCATAATCTCGCCTGGCTTCCGTCATAAGCCGTGTAAGTCATGATATACAAACCGTCTATTTCCACAATTCTCGGATCTTCGCATCCGCCCGGTATTTCATAGGGCGGTTCAGGTTTGATAATAGGTTCTGACTCTTTGACAAAATTCTAGCCATCTTCGCTCTTGGCCAAACCAATAGATGAGGTGCCATTCCACGAATTATGACCTGTCCAATCCTCCGCACGATAAAAGAGGTAAATTTCATCATCAACCCTTATCGCTGCTGGATTAAAGGTTGCCTTGCTCTGGAACCCAATCCCTTCGGGCAGTAATACGGGATAATCAGTAAGCCTCTTCAATTCATATACCTTATCAAAATACAGGTTTACACCAAAAAGGCTAAGCGAGAATGCAAAAAACAAAAGAAGCAAAATAGCTCTTTTGCTGTTCATGACATCATCCCTCTCTGACCCATTTCATGATTTCTTCCTTTGAAATGGTGGCAAGTGCTATGTGATTATCCGCTGCGCCGTAATATATGTAATAATTTCCTTCATGCTCCACCATTGCATCGGAGAAGATAACATTTGGAACTCCACCAAATATTTCCCACTCTTCTTCGGGCTCCAGCACGGGTTCTTCTGACCTTTTCAGTACTTTGCTTGGATCGTTCAAATCGAGAAGCATAAAGCCCAATCTGTAGGTGGGTCTTGGGGTATTTTCTACACCGTGATAAAGAACCAGCCAGCCTTCATTGAGTTTTATCGGCGGTGCTCCAATGCCTATTTTAAGGTTATCCCAATAACCCTCTCTGGGCCCGGCAATGGCTACAAAATCTCCCCAATGTATCAGGTCATCCGAAAAGGCGAGGTACATATCCGGCTCAATTCTGTGGAACA
>NZ_CEYIHJ010000087.1:234-7649 GCF_982836095.1 Kosmotoga sp. | reverse complement strand
TATCTGAAAAGCTATTAAGACTATCAAAATCTGGCACTGAAACACGGACGAGTTCACAACCTGCATTGTAAAGGGCCTCTATCTGTCTTAATGTACTTTCAACATCTCTTGTATCGGTATTTGTCATTGACTGTATGGCAACGGGATTTCCACCGCCTATGCTTATTTTTCCTATGTTAACTATTCTACTCATAATCACTACCCCAGAAAACGTCCAACGTCTATAAATGTGATATAGAGAAGTATGCCAATCAGTATGAAGAACCCTATTGCATGTATATAGGCCTCCACTTTGGGATCAATGCGCTTCCTGATCACCATTTCAATGAGCGCGAGCACCATTCTTCCACCATCAAGGGCGGGAAGTGGCAGAAGATTAACAACTCCTAGATTAAGAGTTATCAAACCAACCAATAAAATCACCATTTTCATTCCAGCTTTTGCCGCATCTCCCACAAGCTTGACAATGCCAATTGGCCCGGTAAACTCTCTTAATGAAGATTGCCCTGTAAAGAGATTGCTAACTATTTCCACCATAGTCCGGAGAAGTTCCATAGCCCACTTAACACCCAACGAAAATGCTTCAAACACATTCCCCGGGTACCAATAATTAAATCCTTGCCTGAATACATTTGGCATTCCGAGAATAGAGATAAAATCGCTTTTAGCTGTATTAATTATCACGGGATGACCATTTCTCAGAACTTCTATTTCAAGGTTTTCAGGGAAGCCTTGAAGTGCTTTATCAAGCGTATCTCCCGTGAAATACAGATACATTGTCGACTGGTCTGTCGATATCCCTTGAACAAAGTACGAAAAATCAAGGCCATCGTTAATTAGAAAATCATTGACACGTACGATTCTATCGCCAGCTTTAAAGCTTTCCACATCGGTATTGAACACAGGTTCAAAGGAAGCGTAATAAATACCAAGCGCAAAATAGGGTTCTGATATTGAAAGGTTTTTCAACGTTGCACGTATCTTTTTCCCGTTTTCAAAAATAAGTTCCACAATTTCCCCGGGTTGAAACATTTGAGCGATATTGCTGTACCCATTGCTTACAGGGGCTCTGTCTACTTTAAGCAATTTGTTGCCGGGACTCCCGGTCACATCTTCCAGCACGAACACAGCGCTTTCGGGCAATAGTTGCGGTTTTATGTTAAGTTCCACAGGATTGCCATTTCTCTCGACAACAATATTCAATTCTTTCCCGTTTTTTATTTTTCTCGAAAGCACTGAACTTTCAATGAGAGTTTTTCCATCAACGGAGACTATCCTGTCTCCGCTTTGAAGACCGGCATAATAGGCAGGTGAATTGGGCTGAACCCTTTCTACAATTACCTCAGGGAAACCCCATATGGCACCAGCTATTGCAAAAATTAGAAATCCAGCCAGTATGGAAAACAAAGGCCCTGAAAAGGCAATGAGAAAGCGTTGCCAGGAAGGTTTGGAATTGAAAAGCTGTTCTTTAGGCACACTTTCAGCATCTTTCTCAAGACTTTCAAGATCTTCGCCAGCCATTCTCACATACCCGCCCAGCGGAATCAACTTTATGCTAAAAGTGGTTTCTTTCCCTTTTATTGAGAAAAGCTTTGGACCAAAGCCAATGGCAAACTCCAAGACTTTAACGCCAAAGAGTTTAGCAAAGAGATAGTGCCCCAGTTCATGTGCAACTACAACACCTGTAAATATCACGATAAAGTAGAGGGCAATCACAGTTTTGCGACCTCCTTTTCTGCAAGTTCTCTGGAATATCTGTCTATTTCAACAATTTCATCGAAATCACGTGGATCCGTTTCGGGTATAAGCTCAACGACTCTCTTGATCAATTTAAAGATTTCTCCGAAATGAATCGCTCCCTTTTCAAAATATTTGACTGCAATTTCATCAGCAGCGTTGTATGCAATTTGCTTGGAAGATATGCCTGTTATTTCCCTTGCGAGTTCAAGAGCAGGATACTTACGATAATCTATTTCTTCCAGCATAAGGGACATTTCAACAATGTTCATATAATCAGAATGATATCCTCTTTTTGGATAACTAAGAGCGTAGGCTATGGGGATTTTCATATCGGGCTTTCCCAGATGCATTTTAATTACACCATCACTATATATTACTCCGCCATGTATCAAGCTGTTTTTGCATATGTATGTTAGAATATCTTCTTCATCATATTCGAAAAGGTAATGGGCCTCTATAACTTCAAGTCCTTTGTTAACCATTGTAGCGCTATCTATTGTAATGCGATTTCCCATGGACCAGGTTGGATGCCTAAGCACTTCTTTCAGTGAAGCATTGTACATTTTTTCTATTGAATAATCCCGCAATGCGCCGCCTGAAGCGGTGATAAATATCTTTTCAGGTTTGTCTTTTCCACGCACTAATTGGAATATAGCACTATGCTCGCTGTCAACGGGAATGAGTTCAGCACCTTTTTCCACTGCCCTTTTTATGAGGAGCTTTCCACCACATACTAAAGATTCTTTATTGGCAAGGCAAAGTCGCCTGGAAACCTCCAGCGCTTTAAGACTGTATCGCAGGCCAATAGCTCCTGAAGCGCCATTCACTACTACGTCAGGCGTGGCGGCTTCCAGCATCTCTTCAATTCCTTCAGCACCGGAAAAAAAGGTTATCTCTGGAAAATCTCTTTCTAGTTCTTCTGTTTTCATAATAGCAGCAGCATAGTCAGGTTTATATTCCAATAACTGTTTTCTGAAAAGTGAAAAGTTGTGGCCGCAGGAAAGGGCCACAACTTTGTGATTTTTTAAATCCTTAACAACCTCAAGAGTTTGCCTGCCTATTGAGCCAGTTGAACCGATAATCGCCAGTCTTTTCAATGTTAACCACCAAGTTTCTCTTTGATCTTCTTTGGGTCTCCAGCTGTTTCTTCAAGCATTTTCTTTATTTCATTGGAGGACATCTTTTTAATCTTTGCTACTTTTTCCGGGACATTTTGACGCATTCCCGGAACGCATTTTTCTGGTTTTTCTTCACTTGCCGCCAATTTCAAAGCAAAAGCAGCGCAGCCGGGATGGCCGCACAAACCACAGTCAATATTTGGTAAAGCCCCATATATAAGGCTGGCTAATTCATTATCTTTCAACATGCCTTTGTATTTTGCAACCTCATCAGGGCTTGGACGAACGGGTTTCTTAGGAACAGGTTTCGGTGGTGCTCCTGTGGCAGATAGGAGTTTTTGAAGTGCCTTTTCGGCATCCTCACCACTTTCTTTCCAAATCGCGAGAATTTTTTCTTGTGAAGTTTTGGTTATGGCTTCAAGTTTTTCAGGTACACCGGAGCGCCTGCCAGGAATACAACCTTCCTTTGGCACTTTTCCATCTGCATAGGCTTTGGCAAAACCGGAACAACCGGGAAATCCACAGGCACCACAGTTAATTCCTGGAAGAGCAGCCTCGACCAGTTTAACCCGGGGATCTTCTTCTACAGCGAATTTTGAGGCTGCAAAAGCGAGAAATAAACCTGAAGTAAGCCCTAATATTCCCAAGAGTATCGTTGAATATACGATTATCACAGTTTTCACCTCACAATTTCACAAGGCCCTGAAATCCCATAAAGGCCATGGATAAAAGCCCTGCTGAAACCAATGCACTGGCTGTTCCTTTAAAAGATTCCGGGATTTCGTACAGTTCCATTTTCTCTCTAATTGTTGAGAAGATCACAAGAGCGAGACCAAAGCCAAGGCCAGCACCAGCGGCATGAACAATGGTTTCAATAAGGCTGAACTCCTGCTGCACATTCAACAATGCGAGACCGAGGATAGCACAGTTGGTAGTTATAAGGGGCAGGAATATTCCCAGTGCTTCATACAAACCGGGACTAGTTTTTTTGAGGACAATCTCTACAAATTGGACAAGAACAGCAATTATGAGTATAAACACGATAGTCGTTAAGAATGGCAAACCCATTGCTACCAGCAATAGATTCAACAGCCAGGTAATTATGGAAGCCATAACCATAACAAAAATGACCGCTAAGCTCATACCTACGGCTGTATCCACCTTTTTTGAGACCCCAAGAAAGGGGCATATACCAAGAAATCGGGAAAGCACAAAGTTGTTTACTAGCAATGCCGAAAGAAATATGAAAAAGAGTCTTGTACCTACAGACATTCAGATCTCCCCCTCATTTTGCGGCTTTAGCCTTTGCCGCTTTTGCTTTCTTTATACCTATAAAATTAAACATACCGGCAAGTACTCCAAGGGCTATGTACGCTCCCGGTGGGAGAATCATCGCAAACATCTTCATGTTGGAAAGATGCAATCCGAAGATGCTTCCATTACCTAAAAATTCCCGTACACTGCCAAGAAGAACCAACGAGCCGGTAAAACCGAGTCCCATGCCAAGGCCATCGAGGAATGACGCCCTCACTCCGTTTTTAGAAGCAAAAGATTCTGCGCGGCCCAGTATGATACAGTTGACAACGATAAGGGGGATAAAAAGCCCCAGAGTTTTCCAGAGTTCGTATGTGAAACCATGCATCAGCAAATCCACTATGGTTACGAAGGAAGCAATAATAACTATATATGCTGGTATTCTCACTTTGTCCGGGATGAATTTTCTTACCAAAGATACTACAACATTTGACATGACGAGTACGCTCGTTGTAGCCAGACCCATGCCCAAACCATTTGCTGCACTTGTGGTCGTAGCCAGCGTGGGACACATACCAAGAACTTGAACAAAAGTTGGATTCTGTGCGATAAAACCATTTGTGAAAGTCTTGACATTACCGGCGGCCATTATTTAACACCTGCCTTTTTCAAAAACTCGTACATAGTGTTTATAGAATTGACTACCGCACGGGGAGTTATAGTAGCGCCTGTCATTACATCACTCGTTTGAACTACTCCCTCAGTGTCCCTTGCACGTTGAAGTTCATTTGAAGGGACAATAATCCCAGCGTCTTTATTGACTTTGAGCCCCTTTTCTAGTCCTTCCGAGGCTATGGGGTAAAAACGCTTTTGGATATCATCACGGGCAATATTAGCACCCAGCCCCGGGGTTTCTTGCGAATACTCCATAACCTTTATTGCATTAAGTTTGAGTCCTTGAGGAGTGGTAAGAAAGGCTGCTACGCTGACAACATTTCCACCGTAACCAACCGCCTGGCCAGTTAAGACATAAACCTTTTTTCCGTCTTTAGTTTCGAAGATATAAGCTGGCGACTGAACCTTCCCTTTCCATGTAGTTGAAGAGTACATGATACCTTCCTCAGATGGCATGGGAGTCCATTCGTATTTTGCCAATGCTTTTCCATCTTCAGGGATTTCGGTTTCTGGAACGAGCAAATTTCCTGTAACTGAATCTGTTAGCACAAAACGTATAGCATCTATTTTGGCAGCGAGTTCGGCTTTTTCAATAGGTTCTTTGACGAGGTTGTAAACCAATGCCAGTCCCAAACCTGCGATAGTCGTGATAATCATCAATACAAGTCCTGTTTTCAAAAATTCACGCATTGCCCCTCACCTCTCCAAACCTTCTGGGCCTTGTTGCCATATCGATCAATGGCACGAAGGAATTCATAATCAAAATGGAGAAAGAAACACCTTCAGGATATCCGCCAAAATACCTTATGATCATTGTTATAAAACCACAGCCTGTTCCAAAAATGAGTTGCCCAAGGGGAGACATAGGGCTGGTGACCATATCAGTGGCCATGAAAAGCGCACCAAGCATTAGACCACCGCCAAGAATATGGTAAAGAGGACTTCCATAGCTTGAATTCACAGTATAAAAAATCCACGAAATCAACGCAACGCTGCCTACATAACTGAGAGGGATAAGCAGCTTAATACGACCTCTCAATACTAAATACACAAACCCTATTAGTAACAGCAGGGCACTGACCTCTCCTAATGATCCCGGAATTGTACCAATAAACATGTCTTTCAAAGATGGTAGCGAACCCCCACCTTCTTTGAGTATTGCCATGGGTGTAGCAGTAGTTTCAAGATCAAAGGGCTTGAACCATGTAGTCATTTGAACGGGAAACGACATTAAAAGAAAAACACGACCTATGAGAGCCGGGTTCCAGAAATTTTTTCCAAGTCCCCCAAATACATGCTTGGCAATACCGATAGCGACGACAGCACCGATTACTGCCTGCCACCAACTGACTGCCAGGGAGAGATTAAGGGCAAGAAGTAAACCGGTCACTGAAGCGCTGAAATCCGGTTTGAAATCTTTCTTTTCTCTGAGTACCCTCATTATGAAGAGCTCGATTAGCTCTGCTGATACCATTGAAACAACAATCAGTAAAAGCGCTTGCATTCCAAACAGGACCACAGCGGCAACAGATGCGGGAATAAGAGCAATTAAAACATCTATCATTACCTTCCTAACATTATCTTTTGATCTCAAATGAGGAGCAGCTACTACAGTCAGTTTCATCATCTTTTCCCTCCTTTGAGGGTCCTGTAAACTTTTTTAGCTAGCTTGATGTTTTTGACGAGATCGATGTTTGCAGGGCAGATGTATGAACAACTGCCACATTCAATACAATCCATAAGACCGATTTCAACAGCTTTGTCATAAAGTCTGTTAGTGGCATAAAGGTTTAAGGCAAAAGGCTGTAGGTTCATGGGGCATGCCATGAAACAGCTACCGCACCTGATGCAGGGATAACTCTCTTTTGGGGGAATAACTTCTTTTGGCATTACGGTGATTCCAGAAGTTCCTTTGACTATGGGAATATCAACACGCGGGACAGCTATACCCATCATAGGACCACCAAATACAACTCGGTCAACTTCTTCCTCTCTTATGCCGCCTGCGAGTTTTATGAGCTCACTTGCCAGGGTTCCTATTCGAGCTATAACGTTTACAGGTTCTTGAACAGCCTCCCCGGTTATGCTCACCGCTCTTTCCACAAGGGGTTTGCCTTCTTCAAGCGCTTCATAGACAGCATAGGCTGTCCCTACGTTTTGGACAACAACTCCAACATCCATAGGTAGTCCGCCTGAAGGAATAATGCGCTTTGTTATGGCATAAATCAACTGTTTCTCAGCACCCTGGGGGTATTTCGTTTTTAATGTTGCCACTTCTATTCCGGTGCCTTTTGATACCCTTTTCATTTCATCGATAGCCTTGGGCTTGTTGTTTTCAATACCAATTATCGCCTTTGTAACGCCAAGTGCTTTCATCAAAGCGCGTATTCCCCGAACCAATTCTTTCGATTTTTCAAGCATCAAACGGTAATCTACTGTGAGATATGGTTCACACTCCGCCCCGTTGATTATAAGAAGATCGATTTTCTTTTCTTTGGGCGGTGTTAATTTCACGTTTGTGGGAAACATGGCACCTCCAAGCCCCACAATACCGGCTTCTTTAATCCTTTCGATGATTTCTTGCGGTTCAAACTTTTCATAAGGTTTTTGGGGTTCAAGCAGCTGCCA
>NZ_CEYIHJ010000087.1:0-224 GCF_982836095.1 Kosmotoga sp. | reverse complement strand
TTCTATAACGATTGCGTTGTCTGGCTTACCGAGGACAGGATGATAAACCTTTGTGATCTCTTTCACCACGCCAGTAACCGGTGAATGAAGATTTGCGGAGATAAAACCAGCTGCTTCACCGATTTTTTGCCCAGTTAGCACCTTTTCTCCAACTTCAACCAGAGGCTTTGCTGGAATGCCGGCATGATTGGCAAGAAAAACGTAAACTATCTCTGGCAAAGGGG
>NZ_CEYIHJ010000086.1:6541-7882 GCF_982836095.1 Kosmotoga sp. | reverse complement strand
ACTGATACCAATGGTGATGATATCCCATTTTAATCAGAAACGAGGAGGAATGAATATGAGAGAAAGAAGAAAAAGAAGGACAAAAAAGAAGTGCAGGCTTTGCGGAATGAAGGTTAACTACATTGACTATAAAAACACTTCCCTCTTGAGAGATTTCATGACAGACAAGGGAAAGATCATTCCCAAGAGAATAACTGGAAATTGTGCCAAACACCAGAGAATGGTCAAGACCGCAATAAAGCGCGCAAGACACATGGCACTGCTTCCATTTACCAAGGAATAAAAAAGGGGAGGCCAAAAGCCTCCCTTTTTTAACTGGAGGTGAAAGAGTGAAAGTCATTCTTCTAAAAGACATTCCAAAACTTGGGAAAAAGGGTGAACTGAAAGAGGTTTCGAATGGTTATGGAAGGAATTTTCTTATTCCAAGGGGATTGGCTGTTGAAGCCACATCAAGTGAATTAGCCAAACTCCGTGCCCAACGTGAACAAAGAGAGAAACGTGAAGAGATGATTCGAAGAAAAAGTGAAGAATTGCTAAAGAAAATCGTCCAAAAGCATTTTAGACTGAAAGCTAAAGCAGGGTCTTCAGGAAAGCTCTTTGGCGCCATAACCAGTAAAGACATTGCTGAACTGATCTCAAAAGAATTGAAGATTGAGTTTGACAAGAAGCACATTATACTCAGCGATAACATAAAAAAGTTGGGTGAATACGAAATTGAACTAAAACTTCCTGGAAATGTGAGGGGAAAGATCAAACTCTCAATAGAAGGGTCGGAGGAGGAATAACTTGGAGTTTAAAATATATTCCAAGGCGCTTTATTCAACGTGGATTCTCTTTCGGCCAGAGCGCTTGCTTTTTGATGCCGGCGAGAGTGTCTCAAGCGTTTTGGGGAATAGTGTTTATGCAATAAGGGACGTAATTCTCACCCACGGACATGTAGATCATATAGCCGGTTTATGGGGGTTGATAAACACCAGAAATGTGGCGATGGGGGATAGAAAGAAGCCTCTTCGGATAATTTTTCCGCGTGGCAACAGAGCAATAAAGGCATATCTGGACTTTATCATCGGCATGAACCCGCGATTGAGATATGAAATCGTCTTATATCCCGTAGATCCAGGAGAGAAATTATTTTTGAGAACCGCAGGAAATTTCAAGCGCTGGCTGGTCCCATTTCGAGTTAAGCATACCCCTGGGGAAATCAGCTATGGATATCATATAATCGAAGAGAGAAAGAAACTCAAAGCTGAATTTAGGAGTCTAAGCTCTGAAGCTATAGTTGCTTTAGTAAAAAAGCACGGCCGGGAGTATATCACCGAGAATTTCACTAAGAAAATACTA
>NZ_CEYIHJ010000086.1:0-6531 GCF_982836095.1 Kosmotoga sp. | reverse complement strand
AATACTAACTGTGAGTGGTGATAGCTATGCGCTCCCTCCGGAGATAATCGAAGATAGCGAAACCCTGTTGCACGAATGTACCTTTCTCAATGGAAAAGACCGTAAAAATCAGAACCACTCGACTTTAGAGGAAATAGTTGAGAATGTCAGAGTGTCAAAGGGTATTAAAAGGTTGATATTGTATCATATCTCCGGAAGGTATTCAACGAGGATAAAAAGACTTTCCAAAGCTTTTATTGAAAAACTCGAGGATAGGGAGTTGAAGATTTATTTCGTTTACCCTGAGAAACTCTTTGTCCTTTAGGGGAGGCGAAAGCATGAACTATGTCGGATGGATGATTTTTGGTGTTGTTCTTCTCGTGATTGAAATACTCACTCCTACCTTTTTCTTTCTATGGTTTTCCATTGCTGCGTTTCTCTCCGGGATTTTAGCAATGTTCGGGCTCAATCTTGGCTGGCAGGTGTCAGTTTTTGCCGTTGCCAGTACTCTTCTTGTGATTTTCACCCGACCCATAGCGAAGAAGATAATGGGAGAAGCCCCGAGAAAGGTTTATGTTGAAGAACTAAAAAATGGCGTAGCGACGGTGGTGCAGGATATAGATTCAAGTAAGGGGACAGGAATTGTTAAAATCTCTGGTGAAAACTGGAGGGCGTTGTCAGTTGATCCCAAAAAAGTTATTAAAAAAGGTGAGGAAGTTGTTATAGAGCGCATAGAGGGAACAACTGTTTATGTAAGGCCGATAGAAACTGAGGCAAAGAAGGAGGGGGAAGAGATATGATAATCTGGATCATTCTTGCAGTTGTCATTCTCATCGTAGCGTCTTCAGGCATAAAAATCATCAGGCCATTCGAAAAGGGGTTGGTTGAAAGGCTTGGAAAATACAACCGCGAAGCACAATCGGGGTTGAATTTTATCATACCCTTTATCGAAAGAATAATCAAGGTTGACCATCGTGAGATGGTTATCGATGTTCCACCTCAGGAAGTGATCACAAATGACAATGTCATTGTTACTGTAGATGCGGTGATATATTATGAGGTAACAGATGCTTTCAGAGTAATTTACAACGTGAGAAACTTTGAAGTGGCTGCAATCAAGCTGGCGCAGACGAATTTGAGAAATGTGATCGGTGAAATGGAGCTTGACCAGACACTCACTTCTCGTGAAAGGATAAACGTAAAGCTTCGAGAAGTGCTTGACGAAGCCACGGACAAATGGGGTGTCAAGGTTACAAGAGTTGAGCTGAAGAAAATAGACCCACCTCAAGATATCATGGATGCCATGTCAAAACAGATGAAAGCCGAAAGAACAAAGAGGGCTGTCATACTTGAGGCTGAAGGTTACAAACAATCGCAGATAACGAGAGCTGAAGGTGACAAACGTTCCGCTATTTTGAAAGCAGAGGGTCAGGCCGAAGCAATAAAGAGAGTTGCAGATGCCAGCAGGTATAAACTAATCGCTGAAGCAGAGGGTCAGGCCGGCGCCATCTTGAAGGTTTTCGAAGCTATACACGATGGTAAGCCAACTAATGACCTCATCGCCGTGAGATATCTGGAAACTTTGAAGGAAATTGCGAACGGTACAGCTAATAAAGTGTTCCTCCCTTACGAAGCATCGGGTTTTCTTGGTAGTATAGCAGCAATCTCTGAGCTTTTCAAAAAAGACGGTACCAAAACAGCAAAAAAGCCTAAAGAGAAGTGATTCCATGCTGGCTTTTGAATTTCTGCTGAAGTTTGCATACTCTTTGATTATTACAATGGTGGCTACCACTTTTGCTGGGGCCACCGTTTTTAGCTTCTACAAAGTCAGCAGAAAACCAGGTTTGAGTTTTAAAATTATGAATGTACCGCTTCTCGGGCTTCTGACAATTATCATTTCCTTTGTAACGGATAGCAAGATTACCTCTGCTTTCCTGTTTTTCTTCGCGTACTTATTTATAATGAGGAGATTGTCAGAACATCTCAGCAAATTCGATGACGTCTTTAGAGCCTTTTTCCTTTCGATGGGCTATACCCGTCAGGAATATTTGATGAACATTCTCTTCAAATACGGAAAGTGGAAGCTCATTAATTCAATGTTGAGTTTCTCGCTTATCACCACATCTATTTTGGTCGTACTTTCAGAAACAAGACGCCTTATCCCGGATCAGGCAGCGTCGATAACGGCTGTGCTATTAGTTCTTTTTGCGATAATTTATGCTTTCAATTGGATTGGTGAAAGAGATGGAAACAAATTGTCAAATCCCGAGTAACATAGTCGTGTTACTATACCCCTATAGGGTATGATATTCAAAAATTAGGAGGCTAAAAAATGGCTGAAAAACTTCTCAACGATGAAATAAGGAAACAGGTAAAGGAAATTCTCTCAGAAATGGGTGGCAAGGTTAAGATCCTGTTCTTCAATTCTGATAGCAATTGTGATTACTGTCCAACAGTTGAAGGGCTAATTGGAGAATTAACCGAAATCACAGACCAGATTGATTATGAGAAATACGAGCTTGATTCCGAAGAGGCAGCTGATTTTAACATTAAGATGGCTCCTGCTCTTGTATTGCTTACACCCGATGGAGTTGATAAGGGCGTCAGGTTCTACGGTATTCCTTCCGGACATGAATTTGGGACACTGTTACAGGACATTTTGAGTTTCTCAAATAACGCCAAGCCAGAACTTTCCCCGGAATCTCTTGAAAAGTTGTCAAAAATAGATAAACCCATTGACATTAAAGTCTTTGTGACTCCAACATGTCCCTACTGTCCAAAGGCTGTCTTAACAGCTCATAACATAGCCATGGCAAATGAATTTGTCACAGCTTCCATGGTAGAAGCCAACGAATTTCAGGATTTGTCTATGGAATACGGTGTGAGTTCTGTTCCACATATTGTGATAAACGGCAAAGTGACCTTTGTCGGTGCTTACCCTGAACCACAGTATGTTGAAGAAGTACTGAAAGCACTTTGAACAAGAGGTGATTTAAAGTGGCATTTTTCGACCTTGGAAGTGCTAAGCAAAAAAGTACCCTAAAGGAATATTACGATGTGATAATTGTTGGTGGCGGTCCGGGTGGGATCACCGCAGGGATTTACGCCGTGCAGGCTGGATTGAAACCCATAATCATTGAAAAGGCCCTTGAAGGTGGCCAGGTGAACAACACCGAGAAAGTCGAAAATTGGCCGGGATTTCCTTCAATAGGCGGAATCGAGCTTGCTGAAAAGTTTGCGGAACATGCCAGGGAATTTGACGTTGAATTTCTCAATGCAGAGGTAATTGACCTCGAAATTGCTGGAGACAAAAAGACCGTCATTTTGGACAATGGTAAAAAAGTTTCGTCAAAAGTTGTTGTAATCTCTACCGGATCAAACCCGAGAAAGCTTGGTGTTCCTGGCGAAAGAGAATTCGCCGGGAAGGGCATTTCCTATTGCGCTACTTGTGACGGCCACTTTTTTACTGATCAACACATAGCGGTTATTGGCGGTGGAAACAGTGCACTGGACGAGACGCTTTTTCTAACAAAAATAGCAAAGAAAATTACAATCGTTCAGAACCTTCCCAAGCTCACCGCGGATAAACTCCTTCAACAAAGGGTGGAAGCCACAGGTAAGGTTGATTACATATTCAATACTGTGGTTGAGAAAATCGAAGGTACGGACAAAGTTGAAAAACTGATTCTGAAAAACACCCAAACTGGTGAGCGTTCTGAACTGGAAGTATCCGGGGCTTTTATCTTCATTGGCCTTGCCCCAAACACGACATTTTTGAAGGATAAGCTGAAATTAAACGAATATGGTTACATAGTTACAGACGAAAACATGGAAACTGAAATTCCCGGCGTATACGCTGTTGGAGACGTTAGGGAAAAGGAAGTTCGCCAGATTGTCACAGCAGCTGCTGATGGTGCAATCGCGATTTCCAACGCAGCCAGAAAATACTTCGACTAAAATTAGAAGAGCTTGTTATTAAGAAGGGGATCATCGAGGATTTTGATGGTCCCTTTTTTCATATCGATTTTTACCCAGGCCCCCACGGGAAGCGTGAGCTTTGGAAGGTCGCCGTGAAATATCGGTAACCCAATCCATACTGGAAATGGTGCGTCAGCAAAAAGGTTTTCGAGAATTTCCACGATCTCATTGAAACCCGCATTTTCAATGTTTGTGAATCCGGCGAATATGATTCCTCTGAGTTCATTGTACTCTTTTAAATTAGCTATTCCCCACACCATTCTTTCAATAGATTCCCTGGACTCTCCAACATCTTCAAGTACTAAAATGGCATCTTTCAGGCTGCCAAAATATTCAGTTCCTTGGAGTGTTTTGAATAGAGAAAGGTTCCCCACGATCAACCTGCCTGTCATTACTCCGGGCACTATTGCTTCTCTGTTGCCGTCGAATTGTATGACCTTTTCACCGTTGAGAACTTCCAGCATATTTTCCAGAGATTTTTCATCGTTGTCTAATTCAACAGTAACCATTGGACCGTGATAAGTAATCATGCCTGTCTTAAAATATATTGCAAGCAGCAACGCCGTGATGTCGCTATAGCCAACAATTGGTTTGGGATTTTGCTTTATTCTTTCCCAGTTCAGATACTTCAGCAAGCGAAAAGACCCATGCCCACCCCTCGAAGCTATTATGAAATCCACGTCTGGATTGACAAATGCTTCTTCAAGTTCTCTGGCTTTTTCCTGATCGGAGAGATAAACTGAGCAACTTCGGCCCTCTACAACTTGGAGCCCCTTTGATTTCATCATCGAGACACCTCGTTTTAGTAATACCTGATCAGGAAATCTCGCAGGCGAGGTTACAAAGGCAACTTTCATCTTTGGATTATGATCAACCTGTGCATCTACTTTGTATTCTTTTATAGCAGAAAGCCTTGAAAAAGACAGCAATACAAGGATAACAAATATCAGTGGAATGGCTCTCTTCATGGGAATCCTCCTATAATGCCAAAATATGTCTGATATCCTCTGTTAACTCGTTTATCTGATCAGGGTTTGAAACTATATCGACTTTTGCAGCGTCGATTTTGTAAACCGGCGAAAAATCGTATTCTTTAATCCAATCTTTGTAAAGGTTGTCCAGTTGTTGCCAGTAAGCTATGGGAACCTCTAGCTCCATCTGACGCCCCCGGCGTCTAATGCGACTGAGAATGGTATCAACGTCAGCATCAATGTAAACGAGGAGATCAGGATGCCTGATATATTTCATCATGGAATTGAACATCTGAATATATGTTTCGAATTCCTTCTTTCGCATTTTCCCGGTTTCATAGAGATTTTGCGCAAATATAGCTGCATCCTCATAAATAGAGCGGTCAAAAACCGCATTTTTATTTCCTATTTCGGCTTCTTTGATTAACGAAAAACGATGAACCAGAAAATAGCTTTGAAGATGATAAGCCCATTTCCGCTGGTCGTGGTAGAAGTCTTCAAGAAAAGGGTTATCGACGACGGATTCGTAAAATATTTCAAATCCCAATTGCTTTCCAATTGCATGGGCCAACGTGGATTTGCCAGCACCAACATTACCAGCAAAGACAATGATTTTGCTATCCATTATATGCCCCCTCATATCGTCATCAAAAAAATATTTTATCACGTAATCACATATGCAGAATGAAGAAATAATGATTTTTTGATAGAACACTTAGTTCAAGGCTTGAATTTAATGGGCGTTTTGTAGTATATTTATTATGGTTGCTCTTTTCTACGTTCTATATTATCTTAAGGAGGTGTTAGCATGAGAAAGTTGCTCGTGCTCATGGTGATTTTGCTAACAGTGTTGACGTTTGCCAAAATTACGGTTATCGTTCCCTGGTCAGGTGCGGAACTGGATAAGTTCTTACCGGTTATTTCAGCTTTCCAGGAAAAAACGGGGATAGAAGTCGAATACAAAACTTATCGCGCGGAAGATCTTGCAAATATTTTACCAGCTCAATTTGCGGCAAAGAAAGCGCCCGGGGATGTCATATTTATGTGGACATCCTTCCTTGCAAAGAACACAGCAAACGCCGTTGAACTTTCAGATGTTGTCTTGCCATCAAATTACCTGTCAGGTGCCCTTGACAATGTAACTTTCAATGGTAAAATCTATGGATTTGCCTACACTGCCAAAGTTAAGCCAGGATTCTGGTACAGAAAGTCATTCTTTGAAAAATACGGTCTCACACCGCCGAAGACCTGGGATGAATTTGTACTTCTGCTGAAGTATCTAAAACAAATTCCAGGGTTGAAAGGACCAATCGCCAGTGGTGATGGAGTAGGTTGGCCGCTTTCTGACATAACAGAACATTTCCTGATTACTTTTGGTGGCCCTGAACTCCAGAAAGATTTAATAGAAGGAAACATCAGCTGGAAGAGCTATACCGTGAGAAAGGCAATGGATAAGCTCACCTTCCTGCTGAAACAGGGATTTTTCAGCGAACCTATTGAATGGACAACTGTCCTGAAACAATGGTGGAACGGCGAATATGGACTGTATTTCATGGGAAGCTGGATAACGGGAATGGTGGATGATCCGAACGATCTGGGTGTG
>NZ_CEYIHJ010000085.1:0-7963 GCF_982836095.1 Kosmotoga sp. | reverse complement strand
TATCACGGAAATAATGATGCTTACTTTCACACAAAACTTATTGAAGGGAAAAAACTGCTGATATATAATACAACTCTTCTAAGAGGAGAGGTTTAATTCATTTCATCAGCGTATGTCAGGAAAGGTGGGGAAATGTATCCTGATGAATATTCCAATCAAAAGAGAATCCGGGTATTAATTGCTAAACCTGGGCTTGATGGTCATGACAGAGGAGCCAAAGTAGTGTCTCTGGCTCTTAAAGAAGCGGGCATGGAAGTTATCTATACAGGCCTTCATAAAACAATTGATGAAATTGTCAGTACAGCTTTAGAAGAAGATGTAGACGTTATTGGGCTTTCCATCCTTTCTGGAGCTCACATGAAGCTCTGTCCCCGGGTATTGGAATTTATGAAGCAATATGGCATTGGTGAAAAACCAGTTTTTGTTGGGGGCATAATTCCCGAAGACGATGCTCTGGAGTTAAAAAAAATGGGTATTTTTGAGGTTTTTGGTCCCGGGACTTCTCTCGAAAAGATAATAGATAGCATGAGGAAAATCGTGAAATGACAGAGCTTTCTCTGGAGAAACTAAAGCTGAAGATGTAAAAGAGATTTCAAAAGCCCTTACAATCATAGAAAACGACCCCATTGAAGCCAAGAAGATCGTTGGTGCCTTGGATGAAAAAGACTACTGCGTTATAGGTTTGACAGGAAGCCCGGGCTCAGGGAAATCTACCCTCACAGATAGGCTCGCTTCTTTGTTTTCTCTGAAAGAAAAAATAGGCATAATAGCCGTTGACCCGTCAAGCCCTTTTACCGGTGGTGCTTTTCTTGGTGATAGAATCAGGATGAAGAGGACAAGCAGAAACGATAATGTGTACATACGCTCTATGGCCAGTAGAGGGAAACTTGGGGGGCTGAGTCCTTCCATATACAATGCTGTTGAACTCCTGGGGCGTTGCGGATTCAAAAAGGTATTTGTTGAAACCGTTGGCGCGGGGCAGTCAGAGACTGATATTGCCAACCTTGCTGACATTGTTCTACTTGTTCTTGCCCCGGGACTTGGAGATGAAATTCAGATGCTTAAAGCCGGCATTATGGAAATAGGCGACATATACGTTGTGAACAAAATGGATATAGAAGGAGCTTCAAGATTGAAAAGTAGGATAGAAGCCGTTTTAGATTTTTCAAATCATCGGAAAGATGTAATACTGACTGATGGCATCAAAGGAACAAATCTCGAAGAACTCGCCAGATTGATAGAAAAAGAACTGCAGTTTTTGAAAGAATCGGGTAAAATCGATGAGAAGAGAAAGAAGAGAAAGCGCTTCAACAAATTGAACACCGTATTTCAAGAGCTAAAGGAACTTCCTGATGAAGCCATAGATAGACTGGTTGAAGAACTGAAAAAGCTAACGGGAGGTCGGTAGTGGTGAAGGCAGACAGGATTGACCACATAGGAATAGTTGTCAGATCCATCGAAGAAAAACTGGGTTTTTATCGGTCTTTTCTTGGACTTGAACTCGATGGCATTGAAGAATTGCCTGAAAGAGGGCTTAAAGTAGCCTTTTTGAAAGTCGGGGATACGCGAATAGAACTTCTTGAATCAACGAAAAGCGATAGTGAAATCTCTGGATTCCTTGAAAAAAGAGGGGAAGGCATTCATCATATTGCCTACCACGTGGATGATATAGTAGAAGCCATAAAAAAGGCCTCTTCAATGGGGTACCGCTCTTTGAGCAAAGAGCCAGCTGTTGGTGCTGGCGGGGTCAAGGTTGCCTTTTTGCATCCCAAAACGACAGGCGGTATATTGGTAGAACTCGTTGAAGGCAGCCATTGATGCGTTGGAGGTGAAGTATGAGAGAAAACTTGAGAAAATACCATGTAGCGGATAAAAAGCTCTCCCTCGGTGGAGGCGAAGAACGAATCAAGAAGCAACATGAAGCGGGAAAACTAACAGCCAGAGAAAGAATTGAGCAGCTGTGTGATCCCGGCAGTTTTGAAGAGATAGACAAATTCGTCAAACATCGCTCTACTTACTTTGGGCTAGACAAAAAGGAATTTCCCTGTGACGGCGTGGTAACTGGAATAGGGGAAATTGATGGAAGAAAAGTTGCTGTTTTCTCCCAGGATTTTACCGTTCAAGGAGGATCTCTGGGCGAAATGCACGCAAAAAAGATAATGAAACTGCAGGACATGGCTTTGAAACTCGGAATCCCTATAATAGGAATCAACGACTCCGGAGGAGCTAGAATACAGGAAGGTGTGGATTCCCTTTATGGATACGGTGGTATTTTTTATCGCAACACTCTGGCATCAGGCGTGATCCCACAGATAACTGTCATTGCCGGCCCGTGTGCAGGTGGAGCTGTTTATTCACCGGCAATTACTGATTTCGTCATTATGGTGGAGCACAATTCCCAGATGTTTATAACAGGTCCGCAAGTCATAAAGGCTGTTACGGGTGAGGAAATAGACAAAGAGGCTCTTGGGGGTGCTTTTGTTCACAATAGCAAAAGTGGTGTGGCACATTTTATGGAGGGCGATGACCTTTCAGCAATGAAACTCGTTAGAACTCTTTTATCTTATCTTCCCCAGAACAGCGCTGAAGAACCACCCTTTGCCAATAGCACCGATATATCAGAAGTTCCCGAGCTGAGGGAACTCCTTCCTGAAAATCCCCGTCAGGGTTACGATGTGAAGAAAATCATCGAGAAACTCACGGATAATGGAGAATACCTTGAAGTTCATGCTCATTATGCCAGAAATATTGTTACGGCATTTGCTCGAATTGGAGGAAGACCTGTGGGCATAGTAGCAAACCAGCCGACAGTACTTGCTGGCGTGTTGGATATCGACGCTTCAGACAAGGCGGCAAGGTTCATAAGGTTTCTCGATAGTTTTAATATTCCCATTATCACTCTTGTGGATACCCCTGGCTTTTTACCAGGCGTTTCTCAGGAACATGGCGGTATAATAAGGCACGGTGCAAAGTTACTCTATGCATATAGCGAAGCAACCGTTCCTAAAATCACCCTTATATTGAGAAAAGCATATGGAGGGGCCTATATCGCCATGGGTAGTCAACATCTTGGCGCTGATATGGTTTTTGCCTGGCCTGATGCTGAAATTGCTGTAATGGGTTCTGAAGGGGCCGCAAACATAATCTTCAGAAAAGAAATCAAAAATTCAGCTGAGCCAGAAAAAACAAGGACCGAAAAGGTAGAGGAGTACAAAAAAATGTTCGCCAATCCTTACGTGGCCGCCTCAAGGGGTTATATCGAGGAAATTATAGATCCCGCTGATTCAAGGGTTAAAATTTACCGTGCCCTTGAAATACTTCAAAACAAGGTGGAAGGCCGTCCCAACAAAAAGCATGGAAATATCCCTCTTTGATACGGAGTGATGATATGAGCAGTGTTTTATCTATTACTTTGACCGGTTTGTTGGTGGTGTTTTCTGTTCTTGGAATACTCTACATAGTTTTTTCTCTCTTTGGAGTTACCCTGTCTTCGGAGAAAAGAAAAAAAACTGCTGAGGACTTTGCCAAGGTCGTGATAAAAGAGAAAAAAACCCAGGAGCAGAATATCGAAGTTGAAGAATCGGAAACGGTAGCGGTCATTAGTGCGGTATTATATGAAATGATTGGAAATAGAAGTTTCAGGATAAGAAAGATTAGCCCGGTAATCGGGAGAAAATCCGGCTGGAAAGCCAGAATACCTCAAGTATATTGGAAACCGAGGAGGAATAAGGCGTGCTGAAAAAATTCAGAGTGAAAGTAAATGGCAAAGATTATATAGTAGAGGTGGAAGAGCTTCAAAATTCGTCAAATGAGATTCCCACGATGGAGAAACAGGCGTTATCGTCCCAAGCTCCAACATCAACTCCAATACAAGCCTCTGTTGAAAAAAAAGCTGAAGAAACCGTGAAGTCGACGAAAAGCCCTACGCCTTCTACGGGTGGTTCATTGATATCTCCCATGACCGGGATTATTCTTGAGGTTCTGGTATCTCCGGGAGACCGTGTAAGTCGGGGTGATAAGGTAATAGTCATGGAAGCAATGAAAATGGAGAACAGCGTTCTAGCGGATCGGGATGGCATAATAAAGGAAGTGCGTGTAAAAAAAGGAGAAAGCGTAAACGCGGGCGATGTTATGGTTGTTTTCGAATAAAACGGGGGCTCAGTCCCCCATTTTCATGTTTTCATGTTTGATATGGTAAAAGATACCGTTGTTCCCTTTCCATATTCTGAGTTGAGCCTTATTTTGCCTCCGAGAAGTTCTACAAGTTCTTTAGTCAAATAAAGACCAATCCCCGTTCCTGAAGGATTGAGTTCCCGGTTCATTGTACCCTTTGCCATTGAATACCTGTCGAATATTTTGTCGAGGAATTCCTCCTTTATGCCAATGCCCGTGTCTTTAACCTCGAAATAAACGCCACCGTTGTGGAGATATGCCGAAAGTTTTATCTTCCCTTCCCTTGTGAATTTGAAAGCATTATCCAGAAGGTTGATCAGAATTCTTTTCAGCTTTGAGGAATCTGTGTAAAATTCCTCCGGGAGCTTGTTTTCCTCTATTTCGAGTTTTATTCCTTTTCTCGCAGAAATATCTGTGAATTGATAGGTTACATCTGTTATCAGTTCAGGCAGGTCCACTTTTTCGATTTTCAATTCCGATTTATTTGCCTGTAATTTTGATATTTCAAGAAGGTTGTTTATCAATCCAAGCTGATAATTAACAGCTTGATGAATTGCAAGAAGCATTTTCTCCTGATCAACCGTTGCGCTTGATTCCAGCATTTCGGCATATCCCTTGATTATCGTTAAAGGGCTCTTTAATTCATGAACCATATTAGCAAAGAAAGTGAGTTGCTGGTCGATTTTCTGCCTTAATTCTTCGATTTCATTTTTTAGTTTGTTTTCAATTGCTTTGAGCTCTGGGGAATCCAGAAGCACTATGTCAATTATATTTTCGCCACTGAATTTGCCGGGGTAGATATAACATACAAACTCTTTTTGACCTATTTCTACATTTAAGAAAGAGACTTTCATGGTGCGCAATGCATCAGCAATTCTGCTACGCAATTTTTCAGGTTCTTTGAAAATTTCTTCAAACTCGTAAAGATCAGTCACTTCCTCAATAAACTTCGTTGCTAAAGGATTGGCATAAATTTTTGACCCATTTTCTGCGAATCTGAGCATGGCAACATTGGAAATATTTTTAGAGACACTATCATACAAAATTTCAAGCTCATTCCTTTTGCGTATTTCCATTTCAATTCTGAACAGTAAGTAGGTAACGAATAGGGACACCACGAGAAAAACGTTGAAAACTAATTGAACTGGAGCAAGCGCAGGGAGCAACTTTGTTATAAGAGAAAAAGATGTTGAAATACCCGATAAAATGATTACCCAGCCAATCACACACCCTGGACGGCTTGAAGTTGTGAATCTTCTAACTAATGTGATGCCGAAAAAAAGCATAATTATCCCGAGAATAAATAAAGATAGGTATTGACCGTAAAGGGGGCCAAAAAAATTGTATCCTGGAGTGGTCTTAGGCATGAAATAGCCGAATGAGTTCAAAAGCAAAATGGAAAAGAAGAAGAGATAATAATAAACTTTCCTAAATTTAATATGGCTTGAATAAAACCTTGAGAGCGAAATAAGAGAAACAGCCTCAAGTGCCAACATGAGTCCATTGAGAAAAAGCCATAGGAAAAGATCTTCCCCTTTTGAAAAGTATAGTGAAAGATAGTATAGAACAATTCTATTAGCTGCGTAAACACCCCAGAAAAGATCCCAGGCCCAATGTTTGGTTCTTGATAACCTGTTGAAGATAATAAAAGCGACACTCAAAGGAACTATAACGAAAATTTGAACCAATTTGAAAAGCATAGACATGGAAAGCGCTGAATCCATTTTTTTACACCCCTAAAACATTTTTCAGGTGACTGATGATCTTTTCGGCAGCCTTACCTTCTCCAAAGGGATTAGCAGCCTTTGCCATCTCCTTATATTCTTCGGGAGAATTCAAAAGTCTTAGTGTTTCTTCAACCACTTTTGTCCTTTCTGTACCGATGAGTTTTGCAGTGCCGGCTTTTACAGCTTCTGGGCGCTCGGTGGTTTTTCTGAGAACAAGAGTGGGCTTGCCTAAAGCGGGAGCTTCTTCCTGAATGCCACCTGAATCCGTTAGTATCAACTTTGATCCCTCCATCAGGGAAACAAAGGGCAAATAATCAAGAGGCTCGAGTAATATAACACGCTTGTGTTCCTTTAATTCAGCATAGACGATTTCTCTTACTGCCGGGTTCAAATGCACAGGGAAAACGACCTTGAGTTCGGGCTTTTTTGCAAGTATATCCTTGATGGCTTTCATAACCTGACTCATGGGCTTTCCCCAATTTTCCCGTCTGTGCATAGTAATAAGTATGTAGTCCCCTTTTCCAACGTTTATGTCTTCTCTGAATTTCTGTACATCGTTTTTTTTGTGCTCGAGAGTCCAGAGAAGGGCATCAATAACGGTGTTCCCTGTTACCAATACATTTTTTCTGTTGATTCCTTCCTTGAGGAGATTCTTCATGGCTTCTTCAGTAGGGGCATAATGATAACTGGCTATGGTTCCAGTTAATCTGCGATTCACTTCCTCAGGGAAGGGGTTGTATATATCCATGGTTCTCAAGCCGGCTTCAACATGTCCAACGGGTACTTTGTGGTAAAAAGACACCAGGCTTCCCGCAAAAGTGGAAGTGGTATCGCCCTGAACAAGGGCAAAGTCAAAGGAGACTTCAGCAAAAACCCTATCTATGGAAGAAATAAGTCTTGAAGTTAACTCCGGCAGGCTTTGCCGCTCTTTCATGATATTGAGGTCGTAATCAGGGGTTATTTCAAACAAATTCAACACCTGATCCAGCATTTCCCTATGCTGGGCGGTGGCTATTACCACCGGCTGCATCTTTGAGTTTTTCAAAGCATGGTACAAAGGCGCCATCTTAATCGCTTCAGGCCTTGTACCGAAAATCAACGCGACCTTTTTCAAAGTTAAAACCTCCTTGGATGCCGAGAAGCAAAGAGCCGAGTTACGAGTAACGAGTTACGAGAGTCAAGGAACCGAGAAACGAGAATCCGAGATCAAGAGTTGAGTTACGAGTAACGAGTTGCGAGAGAAAACATCCAGACCCTAGACCCTGCTCTTAAGATTCGGGTTTTAGAATACGGGTCTGGGGTCTTGAGTCTGGTTTTTACTAAACCCTAAAAACTAAACCCTATACCCTTTTGCTAGTAACCTATATCGTAACTCGATTCCCGCAACCCAGCTCTCGGATTCTCGGTTTCTCGAATCTCGATTTCTCGGCTTCTTGGTTCTCGACATTCTATATTGATTTTAACAAAATTTTCTTCGGTTTATTCAGATAAATTCATCAAATGAGCTATTTTGGATTACATTTCTGAAAAAGCATGAAAATAGTTCCTGGTTGAGTTGCCATTTATTGATTTCAATTTCTAAATGATGATATACTAATTTATACCATAATTTATAATTCAATATGTGAGTTGATAATATGTTGAAGGAAAAAAGGCCAATAAAAGTAGTGGTTTATTTTGGAGAAAATGGTTTTTATCCGGTTAGGTTTAGTTATGATGGTATAAAAATTTATATCAACAGCATCGCATATCTTTGGATAGAAAATAAGGGTAGCAGATCTGTGTATTATTTTTCTGTCATCAGTTCTCGCGGTTCTTATGTTCTTGAATATCATGATGATCTGAAAAAATGGTATTGTGCCAAGCCAGGAGGGTGGTAGTACGCTTGATTATGTGGCACACATTGACATGGATGCCTTTTTTGCGAGTGTTGAACAGGCTTCAAACCCTCAGCTGAAAGGAAAGGCTATTATCGTTACTGGAAGGGGCTTAAGGCACTCAGTGGTTACAACAGCGAGTTATGAAGCAAAGAAAAAAGGCGTTCGTTCTGGGATGTCTGGCTA
>NZ_CEYIHJ010000084.1:0-8044 GCF_982836095.1 Kosmotoga sp. | reverse complement strand
CATAGCACGACTCGACTGAGTAGAGCTTGCAATCCCAATTGAAAGCAAAGAACCTATCACTTTCATAGAAAAATTGTAATTTCTTCCATAAAGCATATCTTCTGCCCTTTGAAGTTTTTCACAAAACTTCTTTCGAATCTTTAAATTTATAAATTGTTCTATATATAGATATTTTAATATTTTAATTAATATGATAAAATATGGTATCTCTATATGAATATGAGGGATGTGATCGCATGGTAGTAGTTACAGGTGCGACAGGCCATATAGGCAATGTGTTGGTGAGAAAGCTTGTTGAAGACCACATTTCCGTCAGAGCTTTATTTGCGCCCGGAGATGATCTCAAGGCTCTAAGTAACCTTCCCGTTGAACTGATACCGATGGACATTCTTGATTTTGATGGGCTCGTTAGAGCATTTGACGGAGCAGAGGCAGTATTTCATCTTGCCGGGATAATCACTATAATGCCCTTTTTTCAGAAGCGCGTATACAGGGTAAATGTGGAAGGCACCAAAAACGTTATCACTGCCTGTCGAAAAGCTGGGGTTAAAAGGCTTGTTTATGTGAGCTCCGTTCATGCATTGAGCGAGCCTGAAAAAGGTGCTACGATCGACGAGAATTTCGAGTTCAACGCAATGAAAGTATATGGATGTTACGGAAAATCAAAAGCAATAGCTGGCATGGAAGTAGAAAAAGCGGCTTCCCGGGGTCTTGATACTGTTATTCTTTGCCCAAGTGGTGTCATAGGGCCATATGATTACAGGGGTTCTGAAATGGGAAAGTTGTTTGAAGACTTTTTAAAAGGAAAATTTCGCATAGCGGTCGATGGATGCTTTGACTTTGTAGATGTTCGGGATGTAGCAGATGGAATTGTAAAAGCCTGGAAGAAAGGAGAATCGGGAGAAAAATATATACTCAGTGGCCATACGATAACGATGAGGAAATTGGTGGCTATGCTGAATAATTGCAGCGCTTTGAAAAGAAAAAAGGTATTCTTTTTGCCGGAGGCACTCATGTATCCCATTGCAGCGACAATGACGCTATTTTATTGGTTATCGGGCTCAAAACCAAGATTTACTTTTTACTCCCTTCATACCCTTCATAGATATTACAATTTTACGCATGAAAAAGCATCCAGAGAGTTAGGGTATAATCCAAGACCCATTAAAGAATCCGTTGAAGATACGCTTGAATGGTTTGAGAAGAAAATGAATTTTTCAAAAGGCTCTTTCTCGCAGGAAAAGGGGTTGATATGAAAAGAATCGCTATCATCACCATATATTGCTTTTTGTATACAGCGTCACTTGCTCTTAGCCTGAATTATGAAGAACTATATTCGAGATTCGTTGTAGCCCGCTCCAGCGAGGATGCTACAAAAATGATTCAAATTTTGGAGATTCTGGAAGAAGGGGAGAAAACTCTTTCATCTCCAAAATTGCTAACACTACTGGCAGACTGTTACCGGGAATTGGGAATCTGGGGCAAAGAAAAGGAACGGGTAAAAGCCTTGGAAAAGGCTATGAATTGTGCATGTTTATCAATCACAAGATTTGAATGTCATTATGCTTATTTTGTTGCGGGAGATGCGATTGGAAGGTTAGCTGAAAAAAGAAAATCCCTTTATCTTTTAAAGAAATTCGATTTTTACATGGGAAAGGCTATTGAATTACTACCTGATGACCCCAGACCTTTGATTGCTATGGGAGACAAATATATGCAATCTCCCTGGCCAATCCGTAATTACCAATTAGCAGAGATTTACTTTCAAAAGGCTCTGAAAGTAGATCCTAATGATATTGAAGCCTGTGTTAAACTCGCCCTGCTTTATGAACGCGTGAAAGATCCAAAACGCATAAAGAAATATTTGTTGCTGGCATTGAGTTTACCGACAAGAGATGAATGGGTTGAGAAAGACAGTAAACTGAAGGAACTTTCCGCTACAATGCTTGTAATGCTTGCATCGGAAAGTTCCCACTAATTACGTATTGGATATTGTCTCAGTGAGAAATAAACCTACAACAGTATTGATCTTTTGTCCCTAATCTGAAAGCCAGTCAACGACATTCAAAGCAAGCTTGCTGTCATCGTACATAAACCAGCCGTTGTAGAGCATTTTCCCGGGAGTTCCAGTTCCATCATCGAAGGGCGAACTATCTCCAATTGCAGCGAATTTCCCGTTAGCATATGATCCGTAAACAACATATGGTTTTCCGTAAGCTTTAGCCGCGACATGTATTTCCGGTTTTGTTAAAGTAATAGTGCAACCATTCCAGAGACCTACTTCTTCAATCCCTTCGGTTAATGGCGTCATTTCGATTTCCCTATCAGGTGTAATTACAAGATCGTTACCGTCAAAACTGATGCCAAATGTATTTGGGGCAAACTGGTTAAAGACTTTTACCGCATCCCAACCGTTCCTATTTCTGTCTGCTCCACCATGATCGGCTATGAAAAAAACGCTTCCGCCTTCCCTTACATATTTCAGAAGAGCGTCAATTTCGGTTTTATCAAAAGGCTGATTTGGTTCAGGAATGACCAGAACATCGTATTGAGCAAGTGAATAATAGTCAAAAGGAACAACGGTTTTATCAACGAGATAACCCTTTTCCTTGAGCGCATCGGCAAAATCGGAATAAGCGCCATCAATCGTCCAATCAGCATTACCTGCGGTTTGGCCATGACCTTCATCAAAGAGGACTCGCTTCTCTCTGTTGAGTGAATAGGTGTATTTGAAAATGTTTTGCATATTTCCTTTAAGGTCTTTTACACCCCAGAGATAGACAGCTCCCGAATCGGTTTCTGATTGCAGAGTTAGCCGACTAATCCTGCCGTTTTCAGCACGCTCTGCCCGAAGTATCTGGTTTCCCCTGAGCCTTATCGTTTTGTTTGGAATTACAGATTCAGGCATTACGGGCTCGTTCAAGACAACATCGAGTACATTTGTAGATTGAAGCGTGCACATGGTGATGATAGGCGGATCGAAATCTTCTGTGATGATATCTTCTGGCCATCTTGGCCAGAGTTCATGCAGCCACTCGTATTGTCCCAATACTCCGGTTACTGTTATTTCGCTTCCGGGTTTTACTTTGGTAAGATTAATGCCCGTATTCGTTCTGATATATACAATGCCTTCACCACTTCCGTCGTCTATGTAATACTTTGGAGGATCTTCTTTGACTAACTTGCCTGTTGTAATAACCAATAAACCCTGCAATGCTGTATCGTTTATTTGGTTTGTCTTGATCACCAACGGTTCAGGAACCTCTGACTTGCCAAGAACTGTTATTGCCGAAGGTATGTTTACCGTTATTTCACGGTTTTTGCGATGTGTGTATGTCATACCTTTGATTCTGACACGATCACCAGCTTCAATGCCCAACGTGCTGAGATCGACTCCATTACCGTATATGTTCACACCTGCGGTTTCGTCCTGAATGAAGAGAATATTGATATCAAAGGCTCCAGGTGGGACCGTTACAACTCCTTCAACTTCAACTACCTGATAATCTGGCAACCGCTTTGCATCGGAAATAGAAATCAATTTTTCTTGCTTTGCTGGCGTGAAAATTGCGGGCATTCCAATTCTTGAGGGATCTTTCCACATGCCGAGAGAGTTCTTCATCGCATAATCTTCCGCAAAAATGAAAGCGTCCATGTAATCTTTTCTAAAGGGAAAGTAAGTATATGCTTTGCCATATCCGTTCAAGATCAAAACAAGATTGTGGAGAACCCAAAATTCCTTACTCTTATAATCAACGGAGAACCAGGCATATCTTAAAAGCCTATTATAGCTATCCCTGTCTTCATTGCCTGTGGTTATCGCTATGGTACTTTTTTCGGGCATTATTGTCTTTGTGAACTCAGATGCCTCTTTCCCGAAATATTCGACAGGCTTTTTAGGATGGACTGTTTCAGGCGTATCTACCCCGATAAATCTTACATATTCAGTTCTTCCCTGGTAATCAATGGAGATAGTGTCACCGTCGACATTTTTATTGACAGTAACAAGCATAGAAGCCTCCGGGGTGAACTTTTCCAGCCATTCCTCAAAATAAAGAAACTGGGCGCCATTCTTTTCCAGAGTGATCGGTGTTAACGCTACACCAACAACGGCTAATGTAAGAATTAAAAATATCAAGAACCTTGAAAGGCATTTCATATAAGGTCCCCCTCCTTTGGGCACAGGCTTAAAAAAGCGATATGAAAGCCTCAGGTTTAAACGTCTCATCAAACAAATCTTATCACTGAAAGACTAAAATAAACATCATCAACCTGTGGTTTCATATCGCTGGCTAAGTTAGAATATTATGCTCAATTCTACTTATTAATTCCAGAAACGGAAACATTCAACAGTTTTACAGCTTTCGGGCCTGTATATCTTTTAGACTTTTGAGTCTCTTTCGAAAGGAGCAGTTCTTTTTGAACCTTGTTTATGTTACCGCTTATAGACCCTCCAGTTATTGGATATCTCTCTTTACCATCACAGTACCAGCCAAGGCGGATTTCTCCACCGAAATCACCTGTAACGCTATCCACATTAAAAGCAGAGAATAACGCAACCTCTAAATGAGGCCCCTCACGGAGTGTCTCAAGGGTATTTTTTCCCGGTTCTACGGAGAAATTGTGGATGTTTCCAGTGGGTTCAACGCCAAGATAATGGCTATAACGCACATCTCCCCAGTATTTTAATAATTTTCCATTCACTATTATCTGTTCCCTGTTTAGTGCAAAGCCATCACCATCATATGGAGCGGAATAGTAAGACTCCGGCATAAAGGGGTCAAGTGTTATTGTAATTCCATCACCAACAAAATCTCCCTGAACACTTTCGCCGATCTTAAATGTGGATATTTTTTCGTATACAGCCCTGGCACTGGCATTATCCACATAGTAACTCAGAAAGTCCTCTGCGGGTTCTGAGACTAACAGGACAGGGGCTGTCCCCAGCGCGGGAGTGGGCTTCGCTTGAGCACGGTTCAGGGCTTCTTCGAGAAATTCAGTCACTTTCTTTGAAATGGAGCCTGGCCTATAATCTGAAAACCTCAATTGATGATATAGTTCCACTTCCTCTTCACCCGTTGCCGTCACGATGAGCTCGATGAACGCCCTTACAGCATCAAATTGAACGTCAACTCCTCTGGAATTGAGAATATGCGTATGCACTTTTGTCAGGTAAATTTCTGTGGAATTCAGATAAGCTCCTTTCTTTGTATCCTGCGAAAAAACCTCTGAAGCTATTTCAACTATCCAGTCAGAGATTTCCCCTTTTTGAAGTCCGGACGATATGCTGCCTTTAGCTTCTGAAGGCTCGGCAATGGGGTAGGGCCTGTTCTTGACAAAGCCCGCTGCAAAAGTGCTTTCCTCTATGCGCTTTTTAACCTCTCCTTCGGACATGCCAGGATGTATGGTTGTCTGTGCTGAACCTCTGAATTTCTTTCCAGCTTCTTCAAAATCGCGATAGACCGTAACATTGTAGGAACTGACATTCTTTGCCCTGTTCATATCCAGTTCCTGCCTGATAAAGTAGAGTTCGTGTCCTTCTTTTATGGTTTCGATGACTTTCCAGTCGGATATTTCCCTTGTGCTCTCAAGTGCCTTTTTGATTTTTCTCAACATTATCCTAACCTCGCTTTTGCTTTGATGTATGGACCACCGGAAGAAACTTTCACCCATTCTTTGTGCCCCTTGCCACAGGCGCCGGAACCCGATAGCCGCAATTCGCCTGATATCATGGAAATGGATTGCAGCAAGTCAGGAACATACCCGGTCATAACAACAGGCGAAACGATCTTGCCGGTAAATTTTCCGTTTCTTATCTCACGGCCGTAGGCTATCATACATTGAATTCCCCAGTTTTTTGGATCTTCCATACCACTGTAATAGTCCTCAAGAAGATAACCATGTTCGATAGAGGCTATCATCTCTTCAAGCGAGTCGTTTCCGGGAGAGAAGAATGTATTCGTCATTCTCGTATAGGCTTTTCTCTCAAAAGACTCTCTTTTTCCGTTTCCGGTGGGTTTTGTGCCAAGCTTCAGTGCAGAAAGCAAGTCAGAAATCCCTGTGAGGAGTATCCCTTCCTTTATGATAGTCGTATCTGTTCCCAGTGTTCCTTCATCATCGAAAAGATACGAGGAAACTTCTTCAGCAGCCCTGGCACCATCGTGCATTTCGACGAGCTTGGATGCCACGGGTTTATTCAGGTATTCCACCGCTTTGGCACGGTTTTTTACAAACATATCCATTTCCACGCCATGCCCAAAAGCTTCATGGGCAATAAGGCCAGCAACTTCTGGAGAGCATATTACGTCGTACATACCGGGCTCAATTGGAACAGCGTCAAGAAGCATTACAGCCTTGTCAACGACTTCCTTGATATCTTTACTCATTTCATCAATGAGTTCCGTTCCCTTAAGACCTGAATAGCTTTTATACCCGTAGCGCGTGTTGCTTTCTTTTCGCACTATGGCATATGTATAACCCTGGGACCACATATAGGATTGCATGAGGTCCTTGTTTGGTGAAATAAATAATTTTGAAACCGTAACGCCTTCGTAAGCGGCCATAAAGTTAACCAGCAAATCAGTATATTCATAAGCCTTATCTTTAATGGATGTCAATTTTTCGATTATCTCGGAAGGCCTGGAGAATTCAAGGGGAGTGACCACATCACCATTAAAATGTTTTACAATCTTCTCTTCCATAACACATGGATATTTTCCCGTGTGAAAGCCTTTGGCTTTGCTGTTTCTAAGGCTTTTTTCTGTTTCTTCTCTTATGTTGTTCAGCACCTGCTTAAAATTTTCTTCGGAGAGTTCATTGAAAGAGTATTCTGAATAAATGCTCTCGTTGAAAAGCCTTACAACGAAACCTCTTTCCGTCCAGTTGGAATCCGAAAGGGAAATACCGGTTGTAAGCACCGAATAGCTCTTCCCCGACACATCTGTTCCTAGAACCGATACATAATCGTAATCTTTTGAAAGCTCTGAAATCAGCCGCTTGAGCAGGGGTTTCACTTTTAGCAGGAACGCAGAGTCCTGTACTTTCACAGTATCATCTCCTTGTAATTGATTATCTCCATTATATCCAATCCGTTATAGGAAAACTTGAAAAATGGATCTCCAAAGAACCAATGGTAATACCATGGAATAAAAATAACATGGGGTCCAAGAAGATGTTATCATATGGGCTGGATAAAAGGAAATCCTCAACAGCTTAAGAAAGGCCAGCTATCTATTATGAATTAACCGAGAGCCAAGAACTGAGAATCGAAAAAGCAAAAGTTGCTTTGCAGCAACTATGCTGGACTTCGTTGACTCTTGTTTAAAATCCGAAACTAATCATGTTCGTTGTAGTAATAATCGAAGATCTTTCTTGCAATCGGGGCGGCGACCGTTGATCCGTATCCTCCGTTTTCCACAAAAACGGTAACGATAATTTGTGGCTTTTTCACAGGCGAGAAGCCCGTAAACCATGAATGGGGGGTGCTGTTTGTTTCCGCAGTCCCCGTTTTTCCGGCAACTTCATGCCCAAAGCCCAAAAAGGCATGATATGCTGTTCCTTCATCAGCTGGAGAATGGCCTTTCTTTGTTACGGCTTCTTCCATTGCATTTACAAGAACAGCCCAGTTTTTGGAAGATAGTTTTACTATTGTTGCGGATGAAGTTTTAGAACTTACCCGCAGAGGTGAGTGGGAGCTTGTGCGAACAAAAGCCTCAGGATCACAAAATTATGTTATCAGAATGATTATAAGCGGGATTCTTCACCGTGAATATTCTTTGATCAAAGCCATGGAATCCTCTGCTGCAGATGAGATCAGTCGTATGCAAAGATTTATGGGTGTGCTTGACACCATGATAACTGTTGCACCTCTTATGGGTATAAGCGTGAAGAAGGAGTATGGAATCACTTTCGGTATAGGGACGGCACTTACTGCTTTGGGAGCTGCCCTCTACATGGCTTGGGGACAGACCAACCCATACCTTGGCGCATCCTTCAGCCTGCTTTCATGGGTCATCGTAGCGATGGGCGGTCTGGGAGGAGTAAT
>NZ_CEYIHJ010000083.1:6143-8047 GCF_982836095.1 Kosmotoga sp. | reverse complement strand
TTTCAGAATTGAAATTTACACTCCTCAAATAATTCGTTTTAATCATATTTTTGCCTCCCTTGCTTTATTTTCCAATGTCCAGTCGGTAGTGTGCTCCTTCGAATTCTATTTGCTCTACTGCCTGATACGCCTTTTCACGGGCTTCGTTCAAGTCTTTTCCCAGAGCGGTTATTCCAAGAACCCTCCCACCAGCTGTGTATAATTCTCCTCCTTTGTTTTGAGTACCTGCATGAAAAACGCAAAGGTCCTCGCTTTCTATATTCTCAAGCCCAACAATGCGCTTCCCTTTTTCGTAGTTTCCAGGATATCCACCTGACGCCATAATCACACAAACAGCGTTTCTTTCATCCCAGCACAACTTTTGCTCTTCAAGCTTCTCATCTATAACAGAAAGCATCACTTCAACCAGATCGTTTTGCATTCGCGGTAGCAACACCTGTGTTTCCGGATCCCCAAAGCGGCAGTTGAATTCCAGAACTTTAACACCTTCATCTGTCAGCATAAGGCCAAAATACAGCACTCCTCTATAATCTATCCTCTCTTCTTTTAACGCCTTAAGTGTAGGAAACATGATCTTGTCCTTGAATTCTTTCTGGATTTCTGGCATATAGCCTTCAACTGGTGAAAGCGTTCCCATACCACCGGTATTAGGCCCTTTATCACCATCAAAAGCTCTCTTATAATCTCTAACACCTTCCATGGGTACAATTGTTTTGCCATCTACAAAACAAAGCATAGACAGTTCTCTACCATTGAGAAATTCCTCAATAACAACGCTTCTCCCTGCATCGCCAAAGCTCTTATCGAGAAATACCGTTTTGAGGACTTTTTCAGCTTCCGTTTGGTCATTGGCAATACTAACCCCCTTACCTGCCGCAAGACCGTCTACCTTTATCACCACAGGGAATCCAAAAGCCACCACGCTTTTCATGGCTTCATCATAGCTTGAACATACACAAAATTCTCCCGTGGGGATGTTATGTCTTTTCATGAATCTTTTAGCAAAGCTTTTACTTCCCTCAAGAAGTGCTGCTTTTTTCTTCGGTCCAAAGATCTTCAGACCGTTCTTTTCAAATAGATCTGCAATACCCATCACGAGAGGTATCTCTGTCCCAACTACTGTTAGGTCTATTGATTTGCTTTCAGCAAATTCCATTAGTTTTTGTATATCATCCGTCGCAATAGGCACACATTCTGCAAAAGGCTGCACTCCGGCGTTACCCGGCGCAACAAATATTTCATTTACTAGAGCGCTCTGCCCTATTTTCCAGGCTATTGCGGCTTCTCGACCGCCGCTTCCTATTATGAGCACTTTCATTTTTCTCACCCCATTAGTGTTTAAAATGTCTCATTCCTGTAAAAACCATGGCAATCCCGGCTTTATCCGCTGCATCAATGGATTCTCGATCCCGGATTGATCCTCCGGGTTGAATGATTGCCTTTATTCCAGCTTTTGCAGCGGTCTCAACCGAGTCTGAAAAAGGGAAGAAACCATCAGATGCGAGGACAGCACCTCCCACATTGAAACGGGATTGCCGGATCGCATTTTCTACAGCCCATATTCTATTGACTTGTCCTGGACCAATGCCCAATGTCTGGCCATTTTTCGCTACCACGATGCCATTTGATTTTGCGTGTTTGACCACCTTCCAGGCAAAAAGGAGATCTTTCATCGTTTCGCTGTTGGGAGCTTGCTTTGTAACTACTTTTAGTTCATCGACTATCACAGCTTCATCAGGCTCTTGCACAAGGAGACCACCATTTACCCTCTTCAGGTCCCATGATGATCTTTGCGCAATACTGTGATTCAGGTCAATTTCCAGGAGCCTGAGATTTTTCTTTTTTGTGAGTATTTCGAGGGCTTTTTCTGTATAGGAAGGCGCAATAATAATTTCAACGAAGAT
>NZ_CEYIHJ010000083.1:3459-6133 GCF_982836095.1 Kosmotoga sp. | reverse complement strand
TTGCTTATGGCTTTGGAGGTGGCTTCATCCATTTCTTGGTTCATAGCGATTATGCCGCCAAATATAGAAACAGGGTCTGCTTCATAAGCCTTTGACCAGGCTTCAAAGAGGGTATTTCCAATTCCTACGCCACAGGGATTGGTATGTTTTAGGGCAACTACAGCAGGAGTGGACTTCTCAAATTCCTTTAACAAATCGATGGCCGCAGATGCATCATTTATATTGTTGAAAGACAACTGCTTTCCATGCAACTGTCGGACTCCTGCTACTGTTCCAACACAATTTCCAACCTCTTTATAAAAGGCTCCCCTTTGATGCGGGTTTTCACCATAGCGGAGTTCCTGTACCTTTTCGTATGTGAGTGTTAGCTGTTCTGGAAAACCTGCCCCGGTTGTTTGGCTAAAATATTCGGCAATTAGAGCGTCATAATGAGCTGTGTGTTGGAAAGCCTTAGCACATAGCTCCCGCTTTGTTTGTAACGAAATCTCACCCTGTTCTCGAAGCTCCGACAAGACTTTTTCATAATCTTCGGGCTCTACTATAACCGCTACACTACTATGGTTTTTCGCAGCAGCTCGTATCATTGTTGGACCACCTATATCGATATTTTCAATAACCTTTTCGAGATCAACATCAGGTATTTGAATGGTTTTCTTAAAAGGATAAAGATTAACTACAACCAGATCAATGGGTTCAACTCCCAGATCCTGTAACTGCTTCAAATGCTCTTCGTTTTTTCTATCTGCTAGCAATCCCATGTGGATTTTTGGATGAAGTGTCTTCACCCTGCCATTTAAGCACTCAGGAAAGGACGTTAGTTGAGCAACATCTATTACAGAGATGTCGCTATCCCGAAGTGTCTTTGCAGTTCCACCAGTTGAAATAATCTCAAATCCCAATTTGACTAATCCTTTTGCAAAATCCACAATTTTTGTTTTATCAAAAACACTTATCAAAGCTCTTCTTGACATTCATTTCTCCTCCTCTGCTTTGTTTGAGGTAATATAATCACTTTCTTTCCAATTACCCTCAACCTATTTTCACAGAAAAGCTTTACAGCCAATGGATAGAGCCTGTGTTCAACTTCCAGCACTCTTTCTTTCAGGCTCTCAACCGTTTCATCGGGCCTAACCATTATGGCTTTTTGAAGAATAATAGGCCCTGTGTCGATTCCTTCATCTACAAAATGAACAGTTGCACCTGTGATTTTTACACCTGAAGCAAGAACGGCCTCATGGACTCTGTTACCGTAAAACCCCTTTCCACAGAACGCCGGTATCAGTGAAGGATGTACGTTCATAATACGCCCTTCAAAGTCCCTTGCAAACTTCCAGTTCAAAACTTTCATATATCCTGCAAGAAGAACTAAATCAATTCCACGGCTTTTCAATTCGCTGAGGATTCGTTCGTTATATTCATCACAGTCAAAAAACTCTTTGGAGTTTATCCATAATGCTTCTATATCGTTGTTTCTGGCTCTTTCAAGGGCATAAGCTTGCTTTCTGTTTGAAATCACCACATTGATCTCAGCATTCTTAATGAATCCAGTGTTTATGGCATCAATTAAAGCCTGTAGATTTGTACCGTTTCCCGAAGCCAGCACAGCTATTTTCCTCAGCAAAGCTTTATACCTCCTGTGCCACGAGTTATTCTGCCTATTACACATGCTCCTTCACCAGTGAGCTCTTTTACGATAAATTCCGCATCCTTAGGAGCAGCAACCATAACCATTCCGATGCCCATGTTGAAAGTCCTGAACATTTCCATGTTCTCAATCTGACCGAGCTTTTTTATGAGAGTAAAAACAGGAGGGATTTGCCAGCTTTTTACATTAATCTCCGCTATAAGCCCCTGAGGTATGATCCGGGGAACGTTTTCAATTATCCCGCCGCCTGTAATATGGGCTATACCTTTAAGTTTGGCTACCCGTTGTACCCTTTTTACATGAGGAACATATATTTTTGTAGGGTGAAGCAATTCCTCTCCAAGGGACTTCCCTAGCGATTCGATATATGTGTCCACTTTGAGTTTATGCTGTTCGAAGAGAATCCTTCTAACAAGGGAGAAGCCGTTACTGTGTAGTCCAGATGAAGGTATTCCCAGAACAACATCGCCTTCATTGATCTTGCTACCATCAATGATGTTGTCACGATCAACGACACCTACTGCAAATCCCGCAATATCATACTCTCCATTGGCGTAAAATCCTGGCATCTCAGCTGTTTCACCACCGATAATGGCACATCCCGCTGTTTTGCAGCCATCAGAAATTCCTTTTACCAGCGTTGCTATTTTCTTTGGTTCCAATTTACCTGTTGCTATGTAATCTAAAAAGAAAAGTGGAACTGCACCGGTGCACACAACATCATTCACACACATAGCCACACAGTCTATGCCTACAGTGTCATGGCGGTCAAGCATGAATGCTATTTTGAGCTTTGTTCCAACTCCATCTGCTCCTGAAACAAATACAGGATTCTTATAGCCCTCCAAATCAGGCTGAAAAAGCCCTCCAAAGCCTCCTATGTCACTTATAACACCGGGGGTTTCGGTGCTCTTGACATGTTCTTTCATCAGTTCTATTGCATATTTTCCGGCATCTATGTCAACACCTGCGGTTTTGTAATCAAATCTCGACATGAAAGTCCTCCTTCGCAAAAGCCATCTTGCTCCT
>NZ_CEYIHJ010000083.1:556-3449 GCF_982836095.1 Kosmotoga sp. | reverse complement strand
ATGGGATAGCTGCCGCTAAAGCAGGCTTCACAGTAGTTATCTTCCTTGCCGATAGCTTCGATTAAACCCTGAAGACTAAGATAACCAATGCTATCAACACCGAGTTTTTTTTGAATTTCATTAATGCTCAGGTTGGCGCCCACGAGTTCCTTCTTTGAGGGTGTATCAATGCCGAAATAACAGGGGTACGTAACCGGAGGAGAGCTCACTCGCAAGTGAACTTCCGAAACACCTGCGATACGAAGCTTTTCAACAAGCTCGGTTATCGTTGTGCCTCTCACAATGGAGTCATCTACCAGCACCACTCTTTTGCCTCGCACAATGTTTTCAAGTACGTTCAATTTCAAAGCTACTCCGATTTTTCTCATACTTTGCTTAGGCTGAATAAAAGTTCTGCCAACATAGCGATTCTTCACTAGACCTTCCGCAAAGGGGATTCCTGCAGCTTGGGCATAACCCATAGCTGCGGAAGTCCCGGAATCTGGTACGGAGATAACCACATCTGCCTTTGCAGGGTGTTCACTGAACAAAATCTCTCCAGCACGTCTCCGCGCCATGTAAATATTTTTTCCTCTTATGTTGCTGTCTGACCGTGCAAAATATATGTATTCAAAGATACACAGTTTGTCTTTTCTTGGAAGGTCCACAAAATAGCTTTGAAGCCCATCTTCATCGACAACAACGATTTCACCAGGTTCTACATCCCGTAGTAGCTGTGCCCCAATGGTATTAAAAGCACAACTTTCCGAAGAAAATATCAAGCTATTACCTTTTTTCCCTAAAGAGAGGGGGCGAATACCATTGGGATCCCGGATTCCAATTAGCTGTGTCCTGGTTGCCAGTACCAGAGCATATGCACCTTTGACGATTTTCATAGCCTTTTTAATCGCTTCAACAATGTTCCCCTGATCCAGTCTGGAAATCAAATTCGCTATTATCTCACTGTCAACCGATGTCTGAAAAATCGCCCCTTCTCTCTCTAGCTCCTTCCTGAGTTCCTCTGCATTCACCAGATTTCCATTGTGGGCCAATGCGAGGTTCCCATTCCAGTATTTAACCACGAGCGGTTGGGCGTTGCTGATATTGCTTTGTCCCGAAGTGGAGTATCTGACATGACCACAGGAAATGCCACCCTGCAGCGTTTCTAAAATCTCATCACTAAACACCTCAGCAACCAGTCCCATTCCTTTGTGAAACTCTATGTTTTTTCCAGTACTCACTGCAATCCCGCAACTTTCCTGTCCCCTGTGTTGCAGTGCATACAGGCCATAGTAAGTCAGGCGGGATATTCCGGGATCTTGATCTCCATAGATACCGAATACACCGCATTCATCTTTGAAGCTATCTTTTGGAATTATTTCCCCATTGCACATTTCAAAGCCTCCCGCCATGCCTGTCTAATCCTTTCAAGGGGGGTATCGATTTCCAGTCGGTCGTTAACATAAATACGAAGAGCCTGACCTGTTACAGTCCCTAAGACTTCATATGCCAAGTTTTTTGTATGAGCCTTTTCTATAATGGTTGGTAATAATTCAGCATCAATGCTAATGATAATTCGGGATTGGCTTTCACCAAAAAGCAGAGCATCTGTTCTCATTGTCTTGTTAACATGTAATTCTGCCCCAATATTCCCTGAAATGCATGATTCAGCTAACGCCACTGCAAGTCCTCCATCGCTGCAATCATGAGCCGACTTTACAAGCCCATCTGCGATGCATTCAAGACAAAAAGCCTGCACCCTTCGTTCTACTTCAAGATCGAGTTGGGGAACCTCACCTTTTTCTAGACCATGAATCACTTTAAGGTATTCACTGCCTCCAAGTTCTTCTTTGTTCTCACCGATTAAGACAATAACGTCTCCCTTATTTTTAAACCCAGGTGTGGTGATGTGTGAGCGATTCTCGATAAGCCCGGCCATACCTATAATGGGAGTGGGGTAGATCGCGTTTGACTCGGATTCATTGTAAAAGCTAACATTGCCGCTTATCACAGGAATTCCAAGAATTTGACAGGCCTCACTAATGCCCTTTACAGCCTGTTCAAACTGCCAAAATACTTCTGGTGACTCGGGATTGCCAAAGTTTAGCCCATCGGTAATCGCCAATGGTTTAGCGCCCGTGCAAACAAGGTTTCTCGCGGCCTCTGCTACACTGATAGCGCTGCCAATTTTTGGATTCAAAAAGCAGTACCTACCATTGCAGTCTGTTGTCAAAGCTATAGCTTTGTTTGTACCACGGATACTAATTACCGCAGCATCCGATCCAGGAGTTACAACTGTGTTTGTTCGGACCATATAGTCATATTGTTGATAAACCCACTCTTTGCTTGTGATGTTCGGAGAAGCCAGAAGTTTGAGCAACACTTCATTCATGTTTTCGGGTATTGGTATTGCCCTTGATTCAAGCTTTACAAGTTCTTTTAGATATGAAGGAACTTTAGATTCTGTGTGCGTAACAGGGGCTTCAGCTAGTGATTTAGCAGGTACCTGCGCAACTATTGTACCGTTTTCGCGTACTGTAAGCATTTTGTCACCTGTAACGTGGCCTATAACGACTGAATGAAGTCCCCACTTATTAAAAATGCGTTCGACCTCAGCTTCATTACCCTTTTTGACTATCACAAGCATTCTTTCCTGTGATTCAGAAATCATCACCTCAACGGGGGACATCCCCTCTTCGCGTTTTGGCACAAAAGCTACATCAAGATCTATTCCACTGTTTCCTCGACTTGCAGTTTCGCTGCACGCAGAAGTCAGACCAGCTGCACCGAGATCTTGTATTCCCACAACGCTATCAGTTTCGAATAGTTCCAGACAAGCTTCAAGTAGAAGCTTCTCCATAAATGGATCTCCAACCTGTACCGCAGAACGTTTTTCCAGAGACTGATTGGATAG
>NZ_CEYIHJ010000083.1:0-546 GCF_982836095.1 Kosmotoga sp. | reverse complement strand
TGGATAGCTCAACAGACGCAAAACTCGCTCCTCCCATCCCATCTCGCCCCGTGGTAGAACCTACAAGCATTACGGGATTTCCAATTCCTGTGGCAGTGCCTTTTTTGATGTTACCGGTTTTTATCAGGCCAACACACATAGCGTTTACCAGCGGATTTTCTTTATAGCAGTTATTGAAGCAAACCTCTCCGCCAACAGTGGGAATCCCGACACAATTTCCGTAATCGCCAATCCCCTGAACGACTTTTTCAAACAAGTATCTAGTATGACGATCATCTAAATTTCCAAATCTGAGAGAGTTTAAAAGGGCTATCGGTCTCGCTCCCATGGTGAATATATCTCTAATAATCCCGCCAACACCTGTCGCTGCACCTTGATAAGGTTCTATGGCAGAAGGATGATTGTGGCTCTCTATTTTCATAGCTATCGCAAGGCCATTGCCAATATCCACTATTCCCGCATTTTCTCCCGGGCCTTGAAGAACATGTGTCCCACTGGTAGGAAATTCTTTTAATAAAGAGCGTGAATGCTTGTAACTACAATGTT
>NZ_CEYIHJ010000082.1:0-8054 GCF_982836095.1 Kosmotoga sp. | reverse complement strand
CGCTGCGTAACACAGGCTGTACTATCAGTTATCCTTAACGGATTCACCGAATACTTCGAAAACAGATTTACCTTTACCGGGCTATATAGTTTCCTGTAAATCGTTACAATACCATATAATGCTAAAGTAATTTACTGCTCTAAAGGAGGTGTTTCCATTGATATTTAAAGGCGAAGGCTTTCATCTCAAATCTACATGTAAAGATGACCCAGAGTTAAGAGAACTTATTAATCGGGAAGAAATTCTGTTGAATATGTCCGAGAAGCGCATGTATCCGCAAGAGATGCCCTCGGAGATCGTTTTTCGCCTTGAAAAAGATGGTAAGGTAATTGGGGAGGTATCGCTGAAGTCGATAAAGTGGTTCAACAGAAAGGCGGAAGTGAGTATTTTCATCATTCCCGAATATCAGAGACAGGGAATGGCGAAAAGTGCGTTAAAGCTTCTCATGAAGCACGCTTTTGATACTTTTAACCTGCACAGGCTTGAGGCTGAGGTGTTTGAATACAACGCCGTTTCAAAGAGCCTAATAGAAAAGCTCGGTTTTAAACTGGAAGGTGTACTCAGAGAAGCGCGTTACTACAACGGGAAGTATTGGGACATTCTCAAATATTCCATCCTTGAAGATGAATTTCGAAATTTTGAAAAATGAAAGGAAATCATCTTGAACTACTGGCAGCTCTCCACACCTTTTGCGATGAGAATGGCTTTCAAAATGTTGGGGTAATCCGTTATGATACCATCAACACCCATATCTATTAGTTTGAGTATGTCGCAGGGGTCATTCACAGTCCACGGAATTACCTTTAAGCCCAACTCCTGGGCTTCTTTCAATACTTTTCCGCTGAAGTCGGTGTATTTTGGTGAAAAGATATCCGCGCCAGTGGCTTTTACCAATTTTGCTACATTGAAGCCAAACTTCATACTCTTCAAACCGCCAAGCCATTTTGAATTGCTGAGCGTGGCTATACTCAAAAGAGCCGCTGTTTTGATTTCTGGATTCTTTTCTTTTGCGAGCATGATGGTTTTCCAATAAAAGGATTGTATGATTACGTTATCCTGAAGGTTGTACTTTTCAACAAGAGCCAACAATTTATCTACGAAGATTTCAGGCGGCGCGGTTTCTTCAGGGGAGAGGGGGGACACTTTAGTTTCCACGTTTAGCCAGATCTTGCGCCCTGTCTTTTCCATGTAGTCCTTTGCCAGCTTAAACACTTCTTCAAGCTTTGGAATTTTTGCCCCCGGTACAGGTACCTGGTACGGCCAGTAATAATCCTTTCTCATCACCCCAACATCGTATTCAAGAAGTTCGTCATACGTAAGGTCTTTTATGAAAATCTTTTTATCTATAAAGTTGCCATTTTTTCTTACCTTTTGTGGGTTTAAGTATCTATCGTGAATTACCACGGGAATTCCATCTTTTGTTATCCCCATATCCAGTTCAAGGGTTGTTACACCAACTTCCTCAAGGGCAAATTCGAAAGCCTCAATGGTATTTTCAGGCCTTAGCCCTCTGCAACCTCTATGCCCTTGAACGTCAAAAGAAAACAATGTTATCGCGATTAAAAGAACCGAACATATGGTGAGTTTTTTTAACATCGTATCCCCCCCTCTACATGCAACAATTCTAACATTCTCAACTCGAATTATGGCAGCGGAAACTATAATGGTAAAATCAGATTGAACTTCTATTTTTGTTTTTTTGACAAATTAATCATGGCATCGTTTTAGGAATAAATCTCTTGGATGGAGGTGATAGCATGAAACGTTTCTGGTTCTTGTTGTTTGTTGTGCTTTTAACGACAGTCGCTTTTTCAGAAACCGAGGCAGCAACGGAAAATACGCTTGAAGATCTCATTTCCAAAAAAACTGCTCTTATTCAGGAATTAAACAACCTCGAACTTCAGATTTCCGATCTTTTGAGCGGCACTGCTTCCGTTTCTCTTAAGGCACAAGAGCAACTCAATGAATTACGCTCACAAATCGATGCGCTCGTGGACGAACTTGATTATGTCGAAGAAATGATCGATAATTTGAAAAGTGTTCAAAATGACCTTGGGAGCAATCTGGTGAAGTTACAATCACAGCTAAAAGATCTTGAATTACGACTGACAAAGATTGAGCAGGACATTTCCAACCTCAAAACACTGCTCTCTGACTATGAAGAAAAATCAGCAAAAATGGAAGAAAAAGTTTTTGGCCTTGAAGAGCAACTCGCTCAATTGTCCAAAAAGGCAAACCTGAATTTCATGATTGCAGTAGGAGGAGTAGTGATAGCAGTTGTCGCCGTGCTTTTGGGCTTTTTTATGCCTTGATTTCCTGATTCATGTTACAATTTTCGGGATAGCATAAACGGGGGTGTGCTTTTTGAACACTTTCAGGCAGAAGCTTTTGAATATCGCTGTCCCGATTACCATTCAAAATCTCATATCTGTGGGGTTAAATCTTGTTGATAACCTGATGATAGGTCAGCTTGGCGCTGTTGCGATAGCTTCGGTTGGCCTTGTTAATCAGGTTATGTTTATACTTATGCTCGTCACTTTTGGGGCTGCCAGCGGCGCGGGAGTTTTCATCTCTCAATACTGGGGCGTAAAGGACACAAAGAATATCGAAAAGACGATTGTCCACATGCTCTTTGTTACCTTCAGTGCTGCCTTTATCTTTTTCGTCATCCTGTTTTTCATCCCCGGGCAAACCCTGAGACTTTTTTCAAAAGATGCTTCCGTGGTTAGCATGGGTATTTCCTATTCAACGATAGTGGCTTTTACGGTATTCTTCACTTCTTTCAGTTTCGTTATGGCATCTGCTCTGAGAACAGTCGAAAAGGCTAAAATACCGATGTATATTAGTTTAGTAGCACTTGGAATTAACACCCTCGGTAATTATTTACTTATTTTTGGCGTTGGTCCTTTTCCAAAACTCGGTGTCGCTGGAGCGGCAATCGCCACACTGACTTCGAGATTTATTGAGTTCTTACTTTACCTCTTTGTTCTCTATCGAAAGAAAACCCCGGTGAAAATTTCTCTACGGAGTTTCCTGAAATTCGATCGATTTTTCTTCGCCAAGATGATGAAGATCGCTTCACCGGTAATTGCCAATGAGTTTATGTGGAGTCTTGGAATGGCAGTGTATTCCCTTGTATTTGCCAGGGTGGGTACAGCTGCAATTGCCACAAGAAACATTGTAAGCACTATCGAGAGTTTTGGGTTTGTTTTCTTCGGTGGAATCGGTTCTGCGGCAGTTGTCATAGTAGGGTCTGAACTGGGAAAGAAGAACTTCGAGCTGGCTTTTAAAAGTGCTAAAAGGCTGCTTAGAATTACGCTAATCATTTCGTCTCTTGCCGGTTTGGCTATTATCCTGCTTTCCCGGATTATTATAAGGTTTTACAACATTGACGATTTTATTAGAACAACTGCGCTGCTGTCCATCATAATCGTTGCTGCTGCCCTTCCCATAAAGATGTTAAACGCCGTCAACCTTGTGGGAGTGTTGAGAAGCGGTGGTGATACTCGTATGGTATTTCTTCTGGAAATCTCAAGCCTGTGGCTTATTGGAGTCCCTTTGGTCATCCTTGGTGGCCTGATCTTCAAATTGAGTGTTCCCGCGATTTACATAATGATGCTTCCTGAGGAGCTTTTTAAGCTTTTCGTTGGAAATCTCAGATTCCGTTCCAGAAAATGGATGAGAAACGTTATCGAGTAGTGAATATTACAACCAGGGCCTTTTGATGTTATGATATATACGATATTATGATGAATGGAGGAAGAGCATGAAGTTCAATACATTGTTGATTATCATCGTTGTTGTTATGGTTGCCATAACTGCTGTGAATATGTTTATGAGTCTGTCAAATAAGCTGAAAATTGAGACAGTTTCATATAGCAGCAATTATGTTTATGATTCACAGGGTACTGTGAAAATGGACAGTGTCATGCAGATAAAATTTCTAAAACCTCAGCAGATAGAAGGCTTCCTTGAGCAGTTCAAAAAAAGCCCCTCGGAAAAGATCTCTGAATTCCAGAATTCACTCGAGGATTTTTCCAAGAATTTGGGCAGAATACTGACCGTCGAAGATTTCCAGTCAACCGCAACAGTTCTCTCTTATGATATTGTAGAAATCAGAGAAGTAGCTGTTGTCAAGGGTTTTGCAGGCGTTCAAGATGGTCAGGTAAACACTTCGCTCGGTGACGTTGAATTGGATCTCTCGGGTGATTCTGTTCTCACAATAACTCTGCCAGTCAGCGCAAAGGTTCTTAGCGTTAACCCACAGCCCACAAGCAGGCCAGCCGAAAATCTTCTCATCTGGAGCAACACTGGTAAGATAAAATTCCCTGAGGTGGTGTTTGTTGTCGAAGACTGATATCGAAAAATACTCCCAGAAATTCGTAGAACTCATAAGCTCCTTGCAGCCAGTTGTAGTTTTAACTGGAGCTGGGGTATCTACCGCGAGTGGTATCCCGGATTTTAGAGGTCCCGATGGCTTATACAGTAAAATATCTCCAAGAGTCTTTGAGCTGGATTTCTTTCTGGAGCAACCTCAAGAGTATTACTCTCTAACCATGAATCGGATTCACATGCTCAAAGATGTAAAACCTAATGAGACCCATATTTTACTAGCGATTCTTCAAAAACATGGCTTTATCGAAACGGTGATTACACAAAATATAGATGGACTGCATCAAAAAGCAGGAATGGAAGGTGTCATAGAGCTTCACGGGAATGCGGGTAATTTTTACTGCATGGATTGCGGTGAAACTTACACAGTCGCAGAAATCGCCGAGAAATTGAAGTTCGAACCAGTTCCCTATTGCTCTTGTGGCGGCCTTATAAGACCTGACGTCGTTTTTTTTGGGGAGTTTCTTTCTGAAAGCGCGTTAGCACGTGCTAGAGAAAGTAGCCAAAGTTGCCAGCTTTTCGTTGTGATGGGGTCATCTCTTAACGTTTATCCCGCAGCAGGTTTCCCCCGGATAGCCGCTGAAAATGGCGCTTACCTTTTAATAATCAATCGTGGAGAGACAGCTTTAGATTACATGGCCAATTTAAAATTCGATTGTGATTTAGAGGCCTTTTCAAAAGCTGTTTTAGAAAAGTTCAAAGAACTGGATTGAGTATTGCGTACCTTCGCAACCCAAACAGGTCTTTCTTCAGGTGAATCACATAATCGTTTCTCAGTTCTTTCACGAGCTTCTCGAGTGTTGTTGCTGAGTAATCCGCAATTTCAAGAAAGACCTTTTTCCCATGAGGTAATTCTTTGAGAAATTCTCTATAAAAACTCATGCCATCGGCTCCGCCATTCAGGGCAGTCAACGGTTCGTATTTTCTCACGCTGTTATCCAAAGTGGAAAGGTGTTCTGCTTTAATATACGGCGGATTTGACACTATAACCTCTACTTCGTCAATAAATGGCTTTATGGGTGTTAAACAAGGTCCCAAAAGAAATTTGATGTTTCTTATTTGGTTTGTGCACGCATTTTCAGCGGCGAGTTCAAGCGCATCGCTGGAAATATCGGTTGCATATACCATGGCATCTGGCAATTCTTTGGCTATGGATAGAGCAATAGCACCACTTCCCGTGCCTACATCAGCAAAAAAACGGTTGCTGTTGCATTCTGAAAGCACCATTTCAACCAGCCCTTCTGTCTCCGGTCTTGGAATGAGAACCCTTCTATCAACCTTAAGAACAACATTCATGAACTTTTTCCAGCCTATAATGTAATCTAAGGGTTCGTCTTTCAACAAGCGTCCTAAAGCATCTTCAAGTTTTTCAATTGCCGTATCAGGAAATTCAACATCTTCATTGAGAAGAATTTTACTCTCAGGCATGGAAAAGAGATCTCTGAGAAGCTGCATTAAAACATAGCGGGGAATATCTTTCCCCGCGGCTTTCAGTTTTGATTCAAAGTCTTTGAGTATTTCTAAAGGCTTTAATCTCATAGACCCAAAACTTTTCTTACCTCATCTGATGCCATATCTGGTGTCCAGGGTGGGTCAAATGTCAGCTCCATGTCAACGTTGTTCACACCCTCGACTTCTTGAACCTTTGACCGGGCATCTTCAAGGATGAACCCGGCAAGAGGACACATCGGAGTAGTCATGGTCATTGTTACTTTAACGTTGTTTTCGTTGTCAACTTCCACGCCATATACCAGACCAAGGCTTACCACATCAAAACCGACTTCCAAATCATATACTTGCTTTAAAGCTTCCATTACCTGTTCTTTAGTAACAGCCATGATTTCCCTCCATCATTTAAACTCTTCTGAAATTTCAATAGCTGAAGACTCGTAAAAAGTTTTGAAATCTTCTTCAAGCCACTGATTCCAGAGCTGCTTTTTCATCTCTTCCACTAATTTTCCCCTTATATCTTCTTTAACAGCTTCCAGGGGTTTGACAGCCGTACCTTCCTGGCTGTAATCCACAAGATAGAGTATGAGATACTCTCCATCGCTCGTTTTCTCGATGGAATTCAACAAACCCGGCTGGAAATTGTCAAAGAGCTTGTTTACGAGTTCTGGATTGATCTTTTCGACATCAGCCCTTCCATATTTCACTGGACCAGAACTGAATTCGAGCGTTGGGTCTGAAACACTCTTGAGTTTTTGCAAGAAAGAATAGGCTTTGGTAAAGCTATCGAAAGATTCTCTGTAAAACTCTACAAATTCACCCTTTATCGAAAATTCGTCGGGACTTGCGTTGTAATACTGCTGAATCATTTCGTCGGTCACTGATTTTGAAGCATCGGCAGTAACAGCGTTGAATAGGGCATTAAAAGCATTTTCAAAAATAATTCCTTCAACCACTTGTAGTTCATACGACTTTATTCCTTCTGGATATCCTTTCAACATATAATAAGCATCCGCTTCCTTAAGCGATACACTGCTTTCTTCTAAGCTTTTCAATACATATTCGTGTACCTGAGAATAAATGGCCTCACGATCGAGGTCCATACCATTCATTACAGCGTATTGGACAATGAGCTTCTTTCTTATCAGATCTTCGAGCACTTTCTGTTCATAGGCTTTCAAAAGCTGACTTCCTGCTTCAGTACCCAAAAGGACATCGGAAAACAACTGGTCCACTTCTGAAATCTTCTGTGATATTTTCAGATAGCGAGGCATCACAATAGTGTTGAAAAAGCTTTGAGTGATGACTTCTCCATTTATAGTTGCCACAGGCGTTATGGTAGGAGTTGCCTCGATGATGAGTGAGGTACCAGTAGCATCTGCAAAACAGGAAATTGACAGTAGAAATGTAGCAAAAATAACGAGCAATGTCTTGTTCATTTGTCACCCTCCTTTATTTCTTTTATCTTATTCCAATAAGTGTCAAGTTCCTCGAGAGAAAGGCCTTCGATTTTCAACCCTTCTTCCATTATGAGACTCTCCATAGCCCTGAACCGGTTCACGAACTTCTCTGTGGATCTTCTTAAAGAGAGTTCTGGATCCACTTTTAAGAACCTTGATAAGTTCACCAGAGAAAAAAGTAAGTCGCCAAATTCCTCATCTATTTTTTCAGGATCTTTGCTATCCAGCGCTTTTTCCAGTTCTTTTAACTCTTCTCCGATTTTCTCTCGCACTCCGGAGTTGTTTTCCCAATCAAATCCCACCTCTGAAGCGTTTTCTTGCACCCTGCGAGCAAGGCTGAGAGCTGGAAGAGCCCTATTTATTTCACCGATAACAGATTCCATTTTCTTTCCCTTTTCAGAGGCTTTGATTTCTTCCCATTGACGATATGAATATCCTTCCGACTTTGCGAAAACATGCGGATGTCTCCTTATCAACTTGTCTATTAGCCTGTCAACGATTTTTGAAATATCGAAAACGCCTCTTTCTGATGCGATCTGAGCGTGAAAGACTACCTGCAATAACACATCACCAAGTTCTTCAATTAGTTCCTCGTCGTCGTTCTTATCTATGGCATTTAAAACCTCATAAGCTTCTTCGATCAAATAGGGTTTCAATGTAGAGTGAGTTTGTCTTCTATCCCATTCGCAACCGGTTTCGCTTCTGAGTATCTGCATTATTTCAATAAGTCTTTCGAATTTTTCACCTGTGTCC
>NZ_CEYIHJ010000081.1:0-8124 GCF_982836095.1 Kosmotoga sp. | reverse complement strand
TTTAACTCATAACTCATAATTCATAACTCATTGCTCTCACTGCTTCATTACGCTATTCGGACTCTCCATCACTTTTACTCGTCAGGGTCTTCTTGATTTCCTCCATAATTCTTCTCGGATTGGGAACGCCATAGATACAATTTTTAGGGTCAGCGACAAATTCCTTAACGCTGGAAGTCTTTCCAACAAATCCTCCTACATTGGCTCCTTTTACGCCTGTACTGCCGGTGAATCCGCCCATTACTCCGGTATCTCCGGCTCCCATGCCAGAGGAAGTAACGGGAATCACATGCCCCACACCAAGAAGCATTTCCAGAAAGTTCCTTTTGAGCAGAACATTGGTTATGTGCTTGTTAACGATTAGCTGGTTGTTGGCTCCAAAAGCTCCAGTTGTGATTTCTATTCCGGAATCGGATATCGTGTATTTTATCGATAACCTGTAGAGTTCAATAAAAACCAGAGCAATAATAGATACCGCGATAAAGATCAGATAGGGGCCGTTTTTTACATAGTATGAATAGTCTTCATTTTTTACGACGAATTGGCTGGCCCAACCTAACAAGTCAAGTGCAAGTGGCCAGAAGAACCAGCCAAACCTTCTGCGCTTAAAAGCGAGCATAAGCCCCGGTATTACAGTCAACCCACCCCAAAGCAAGAGATAAAGGAGATAATCGCTTTCATGAAGAATGGATAAATCTTTCCAAAAGAGCATTACAAGCCCGGCGACAAGATAGTATGGGTAGATGAGATATCTAATTGCGAAGGCTCTCCTTGTAGGCCTTACTTTAATTTCCATTGCTATCCCCTCCAAAACGTTCTATTCTTTCCAAAAGTTCCTTTTCAAAAGTACTTTCAAGCATCACAGGTGCGGATAGGCTTCCATCTTTTAAGTAAAAAAGCCTGGCTTCTTTTGCATTGAAGAGTTCTTTAACTATATACAGGTAGAATTTCAACTGAAACTCGTATTTTTCCTTGAGTCTGTTATCCGGATAGGCGAATTTGAAATCGATTATTTTCCAACCTTCCTCTGTCAGATAAATTTTATCAAGAATTCCCAAAAGAATGTAACTTCCAAACTTTTTTTGTATTTTGAGTTCGCTGTGCACTTCCTGGGCATTTTCGATTTCCTTGACGATAGGATGTTCTGTGAGCTTTTTCAAAACATTTCTCACTTCCAGATCCTCTTCTGGAGTAAATCGGGTTCTATCCACGTATCCCAGCTTACCACCCTCAAGAAGGCTTTTCAACGTTATTGGCCCGAGACGCCCTTTAAGCCCTACGGCTTCAAAATATGCGTGTGCAAGTGTTCCAAGCTCTGTTGGATTTCTTTCTAAATTCAACTCACCAGATCGAGGTTCTATGGATATTTCAAAGTCTTGTGTAAGAAGGCTCGGTGATACATATTCAACCTTTGCTTTTTGCGAGAATCCCTGTATGATACGAATCTCCGGCAGCTCTTCTTCTTCTTTTTTGTTATCAGGTTGGGAATATTGTACGCCCTCTCCGGCTGATACAGCCTCAACTATATCCTCTAATTCAGCGAGGATTTCTTTTTCGTTGTTTTCCTGAGTAAAAAGCGTTCCCAGAAGCATTTGTGACCATGGCCTTGTGCCGCTTGGCTTGCCATTTATGCTGATTATCAACAAATCCCGAGGCCTGCTAAAAGCCACATAGAGGGTTCTTTTTTCTTCTTCGTACATTTTTTCCAATTCGTCTACATAAAGTCTTGTTTGGAGTGTTTTGCTTTTGCCTGGCGGTTTCTTCTCTATGAGAAGGTATTCGTTCTTATCGAAGAAGAGGCCCGGAAAGTGATTGTTTGAAGTCTTCTCTTTCCAGAAAGTGTCTGCAACCACCACGATTGGAAATTCAAGGCCTTTTGATTTATGAACTGTCAACAATTTAACGCTATTGGATTCCTCTGTCTCTAAACTGGCTTCAGTTTCATCGGTGGAATCTACAAAAGCCTTCAAAGTAGCCGATAATTCCCTGAGGCTTGTTCCAAGATTGTCGAGTTCCTTTGCAATGTCCAGCATTTTTTTGACATTGCTTATCATTCGCTCTGCGCCCTTTAACGTAGCCAGTTTTGGAAGATAGTTTGTGGAAACTATGAAGTCTTCCAATAATTCGCTGGGTGACAATAGATGTTTCAACATTGAGTGTTTTTCAAAGAGCTTTGCAAGACTTATGAACTTCTCATCCTGTGTATTCATAAGCCCTTCATAAAAGCTCTTGCCTGTACTTTTCAGGCTTGAAACTTCATCAAGGGTGCCTCCAAAAGCCGGAGAAAAAAGAAATCTGGTGAATGCTTCATCATCAAGGGGATCTACGATCATATCGAGCCATGCCAGAGGGCCTGCTACCTCAGGCCTGTTGTAGAACTCACGGCTTCCAATAGTGTAGTAAGGTATTCCCAGGTTCTCGAGAGCATCCTCATATTTCGTAATCTTCGTAAAACGCCTTAGAAGTATGGCAATATCGCCAGGTTGGACTTTTCGCTTTTCAATCTCTCCGTTTTTGTTTCTAAATGTGAGCGTTTCTTGAAGGAGTTTGGAGATGTAATTAGCCACTTCTTTTGAATCATCAGCCTGGTCAGAAAAGAGTACTCTCACTCTTGACTCCGGTGAATTAGAACCGTACGAAAGAGCCTTTATCTCTTTTTCATAATGGGCTTTATAATACTTTCCCGAGAAATCATTAACCATTATCTTACTGAAAAGCCTGTTCTGGAATTCCACTATATTGGGGTGAGATCGGCGATTTGTATCCAATTCTTCTACGGATTTTCCGCTAACCAGGAAGTGTTCTTTTGTTCTGTTGAAAACAGTGACATCTGCACCTCTAAACCGGTAAATGGACTGCTTTGCATCACCAACGAAAAAGAGAAAGTTATCTCCTTCAACATGCAGCAAATCTATAATTTCTTTTTGAAGCTCGTCGGTATCTTGAAATTCATCAACTAAAATGTATTTGAATCTTCTAATGTATTTTTGTTGTACTCGGGGATGTGCAAGCAAAAGCTCCCGGGTCTTTGTCAAAAGGTCATCAAAATCCAGATAATTGGCATTCAAGCATTCCTGGTCATAGAGTTTTGTAATACCTTCAAAATGCTTTTCAAGAATGCTTGTAGCTTCTAAAACTTTTCCACCTTTTTCACCAACTTCTCGAGACTCTATGATTTTGTGGATAGCCCTGGATACCTTCAACTTGTTTCTATCGTTTCTGAGCATTCTTTCCAGTAATTTGAAGGTTTTGTCAATGCCTGCAAGCTCAATAACCGGTTCCAGTTCTTCCATATGTTCCAAAAAATAACTCTTTGCGACGTTACTTTCGAGCGTTACACGTCTTATGCCAGTCAAAATCTGAAAGCCAGGATCCATGCCAAGGTAAGTGGCACTCTCACGCAATATTCTCTCGCAGAAGGAATGAATTGTTGAAATCCAGGCATTGACCATTCTCGCTCTCAGAGAAACCCAATCACCCGGAACTCCCTGGACGATCTTTTCGTCGAGAGATTTCATAACCCTTTCTTTCATTTCTTTGGCTGCCTTTCGGGTAAAGGTTATAGCGACAACGTTGTGGACATCAAGCCTTTCGCCAAGCTTAAAAGCCCTCTCAAAGATAGACACATAGTGTTTCACAAGCTGGTAAGTCTTCCCTGTCCCGGCAGATGCCGCTATGAATATATCTCTGTTCACTTCACTTCCCATCAGGTTTCCTCCGTCAACTTTCTCCATAAGAGTACAGGACACACTCTCGCTTCCCTGGAGTAATAGCATTGATAGCAAGGATTGCGCCCTTCCAGGATTTTTGGTCTGAATTTTCCTGTGAAAATACCATCTGTGAGCTCTTTTACCTTTGCTTCTATATACTCTTGATTAAAGCTACTTTTTGAAAATTTCCAGACTTTCCCTTCTGTATCGTCTTCTTCGGTGAGAAGGACAAAGCTGTCTTTTGAGGCTTTTGTACCTCTCAGAGGTCGAAAAGTTCCACCTTCAACAGTGTATCCCCTATCTTTAAAGAGTTGGTCAGCGGCTATTGAATACAGTATCAATTGATCTTTTTCACCACTGCTTTCCCCTCTTTTATAGTCGATGATATACATGTTTTTTGATTCTTCGTCGATGTCTATCCTGTCGATCTTACCCCTCAGAAAAATGCCGTCGATTATCTCGACAGGGTTGTTCTTTCCACCAAAAGAAATTTCAAAAAATGCAGGTGTATAATCCCTTTTCATTTTTTGCGGCCTTTTTGCCTCCTTTTCGTATAGATACTTTTCCAGAACCTCTTTCAACCTCTGGTGCTCAAATCTGAAGATGATTTCCCTATCAGTATCCAACCTGAGTTTTAGCTGTTCCGAAATGAGTTTTTCAAGGTCGCGCTCTTTTCCCTTGAAATATTCGCTCAATACAGCATGATAAACATTTCCTTCTTCCAGCTCGGAGAGCTCAAAGAGTGCTTCTGTATTCATGGAAAGCTTGAGCACGTAGCTCAGGAAAAATTTGAAGGGGCACTTTTGGTAGGTGGAAAGACGGGAATAACTGAAAATCCTGCCCACGCGCTTTTCAATCAGTGTGGTATTTTGTGCCTGCCAATCAAAATGCCTGTGGAACAGTGCAAGGTCTTGAAAGAACGCTTTGGGGTCAAATTCTTCCAGTAAAAGAGACTTTGCTTTTTCTTTTGCTTTGTCCCACAAAGGCGTGCAAAAATATCTGGCGACCGCCACTTTTAGTTCCTCAAGGCTCATTACCTGTTCGAGGGAAGGGATTATGCCTTCTCTCCTTCCTGAGGTTCTTCCGTAGCTAATTATGGGCACTAGAGCGCTTGAAAGCACCTCTTTTAGATATGGTGAAGGCAGAATTGGTTCCCCTTCTACGGTAGATTCAGGATAGGTGAAATAGAGCAAATCCTCAGTTCTGCTAACCGCAAGGTAAAAATTCAACCTTTGCTGTTTCTCGCGTGTAAGAAGTAAATCCTTGGGCCGATTCTCACTGTATTGTGAAAAGCTGTAAAGGGGGTTAAGCCTAACTGAAGGATAAGAACCATCTCTGAATCCGACAAAGAATTTAACGGCTTTTTTTGAAAATCTGGCACTGAGAAGTGGCTGAATTTCCACTCTGTTGGAAAAATTCGTCCATTTTTTGAAGGATTCATTCCTGAGCCTTACCGAAAGATATTTATAATATTCTGAAGGATTGAGTTTCTTTTTGCCGACGTAAATCAGTAGCTTTTCAAGGTCGGGCAATACCCTGCTGAAAAAGGTATCCATGGCTCGCAATTCCTTTTGGCTGTCAGCTTCTTCATAACTTTCTTTAAGCCGCAGCATTTCTTCCCATGCCCGGAAATAGCCACTGTACAGCCTGCAATCTCTTTTTCGGGTGCTTTTAAAAGGCTCTAATATTTGAAATATTTTCTTTACAGCCGGGATAATTTCGGTGTCTATCTTTTCAATGATTTTCTGATAAGGCTCTTTTTGGCTTTCCTGGAATTCTTCATCGGCGTATTTTTCGATGTTCGCGATTTTGTTAATAAGGTATTCTTTATAACTTTGGAGCCTGGATATCCATTTTTCAAAGCGTTTGCCATAGCTTTCTCTTTTGAAATCGTAATAAAGGCGCGAATTGACCATCACGGATTCAAAGAGCCTGGTATCCAACTGCTGGCCACCATATCCGAAATCCACCATGGCCATAAGCTTTTCTGGCCTATAACCACTCACGGCTGTTTCCAGAGGAAGAAGCATCAGCTTGATGGCATGGGAATCCAGCAGCGGGGTATCGCCTTCGCTTCTAAAAGGCACTTTGTATTCTTCAAATTTTTTCGAGAGCAACTTTTCATATTCATTGAAATCTTCAGCCACAATTGCTATATCGCCAGGTTCATACTCCTTATCAAGGAGTTTTTTTACTTCCTTTGCCACAAATTCCACTTCGCTGAAGATATCGGATGCAGAAATCACATTGACCCGATCACTGCCTCTTTCAGTTTTTTGGGAGGCAAAAAAGTTTTCGTGAAAAGGCGAGAGTTTTTCCGGGAAATGTGAATCCCCCAGATACTGCCTGCTTTCGGATATATATTCACCTGAAAGGTCCTGCCCCTTTTTAAGTAGCTCTTCAGCAAATTTGAAAATGCTTTTCGTTTCACTGAACAAGTCCTTTCTCTTTTCATCTTCGTTTACAGTGATATATATTTTGTTGAATGAGAGCGCAACGGTAGAAAGAAAGGTACGAAGGGCTGGAGTGAAATCATGGAAACCATCGAGAATTAGGACTTTTCCGAATTCATTGAATGACAGTTCATCTATGAACTCCGGAGCCATAAGATAGGCATCGAAAGTATCGTAAAGATCACTGCCCATCTTTTCCGCATATTTTTCATAGATAGTCTGGAGAAAAGGCAACGATTCATCATCTTGAGAAAAAATTTCACCAAAACCAGCGTTCTCTTTCACATCGTGAATCATATCCATGATGTACTCCACAAAAACAGGTGAACCAGAAAGCTCCTTTTTGCCTAACTCTTCAAGTATCTCGCTTATGAACAGCCTTGCGATATGATTGTCTATGTGGAGCATATCAGGCCTAAAACGTTTCATAACTTCCACAGCAAAATGATCAACCGGCAAGAATCTTGAAGAGATAACAGTTCCAAGTTCTTCAAGGAGTTCTTCTCTTACTTTTTTTGTGTAAGCTCCTGTGGGACCTATGAATAGGTATGAAAAGGGATTTTCTTGATGCAGTCCCTTTATAATATTCTTAGCAAATTCTGTTTTTCCAGAAGCTGAAGGGCCAATGATAAAAACAAGCTCCATCCTGTTCACCTCAATCAATTTTATCATCGAAAGCCCTTTCGTCTGCTAATATAGTTTTGGAGGTGTTTGCATGGACAGAAAGGTCGGTATAGTTGCTATAACGGTGCTAAACAGGGAAAATTACCTGATTGTTAATGAGATACTTCATGAGTTCGCATCAATTATCCTCGGAAGGCTTGGGCTTCCCATAAAGGAAAAAAACATATCCTTAATATCTGTAATTGTCGATGGAACAACAGATGAAATAGGTGCCCTTACCGGAAAACTTGGCCAGGTACAGGGAGTGAAAGTAAAATCAACGTTAATAAAAGTATGATGTTTAGGAAAATGTGCTATAATGAAAAGCTAATAGGATTAAGTCGTTAGATGAAATAGTGTGAACGAGTTCTGGGGTGGTGGGTTTGTCTTACACACAGCGGATGATAGCACTTTCAATAGCCATGGTGATAGTATCGTTCTTTTCTTTTTTCTCCATTTACAGTGGGGCAAAAACGGTGAAAATTGCCGTTGTTTACAGCGACTTGTTTGAAGTGACAAAGGCTACTGAAGCTTTTTTGAATGAAACTAATGTGAACTTCGAGCTCGAAAAAATCAGATTTGAACCCACAAGGCTTGATGAAATTTTCAGAAAAATAAAAAATGATGGTATAAAGGTAATCATCGGCCCTTCGTACAGCGAGGAAGCCAGCTCGATGTTTCCTTTTTTACAAAAATACGGCCTTTATGCGGTTTCACCGACAGTCACTTCTGGGGCTGTTGTGGGTAAAGGTAGGCGAATTATCAGCATGTGCGTTCCCGATTCCATTCAAGTGAGAAAATTGATAGATGCCATGGAAAAAGATAAGGTGACAGATCTTTTTGTTTTCGCTTACGCAAAAAACAGAGTTTATGTGGATCCTTTTGTTGAGATGATGAAAAACAATTTTGCGGGGACCGTTGTTGTAGTGAAAGTATCAAAGCCAGAAGAAATAACGCCGGAAATTCTCGAAAAAGCAAAAGAATTTTCTGGAATACTATTTGTAACGCCCGGCCATGTAGCCGGTTATGGCGTATCAAAGCTTGAAGAGCTGGGGTATGCAGGCTATCTTTATGCATCAGATTATGCGCTAGATGAAAAGTTGCTACTTTTTGACAGTGAACTGATCAAGAATCTCAATGTTTTCACTCAGGTTTCTGGACAGCTTCGCGCAAAAAAGGGTGCGGATTTTGTTGGCACTTATAACGCCCTTTTGTTTGTTAGAGCGCTTATTGAGAATTACGGTCGTGACATAAAAGCTGCTTTTGAAAAGGCTGAAGGCTTCAGCTTTCAGGGTCTT
>NZ_CEYIHJ010000080.1:737-8249 GCF_982836095.1 Kosmotoga sp. | reverse complement strand
TGTATCAGGTCATCCGAAAAGGCGAGGTACATATCCGGCTCAATTCTGTGGAACATCACATATTGGCCGTTCACTTTCTCAGGGAAGAGCGCTGCATCCTTGTTGTCTATATCAGGTATGATGACACCGTGACGTTCCCAGCGTATAAAATCCGTTGTAGAAGCCATGGAGATTCTAACGCCGAGAGGCGAATATGCTGTGTATTGCATATAGAACCTTCCATCGATCTCCGTTATTCTGGGATCTTCCACACCGTATAATTCCCACTGACTACCGGGAGTAAAAACTGGTTTTTCCAATCTGTTGAACCTTATACCGTCAGTACTTACCGCATACCCAATTCTGGAAACCATATCTTCTCCCTGTGCACGATAAAGCATGTGGAAAAGGCCGTTTTTCTTGACAACAGCACAGTTAAATACGTATTTTGATTCCCAATGATGTTGGGGCACTGGTGAAAGCAGTGGATTTAAAATACATCTTTGTAGTTTCATTTGCAAGCCTCCTTTATTTCAGCGACATGGATATGCCTTGTAAGAAATATTTCCTGAATATCAAAAAAATCAAAACCATGGGTAATGTCTGTATAACCGATCCCGCCAATATTGGGCCAACATAACTCCCGTATTCTTTGTTGAAACTTGCCAGAAGCACAGACAAAGGCATTTTATTGTAATCTCTGATCACTATCAAAGGCCACATGAAGTTATCCCAGATCCCTATAAAAGTAAACATACCAACTATTGATGCGGTGCTCCGGGAAAGCGGGATCATCAATTTTAATATAACCCAGAAATCGCTAGCACCATCCATTTTAGCAGCTTCTATATATTCATTGGGAACAGACTTGTAAGATTGGGTAAACATAAATATCCCCCAGGCTGACATGAGGCCAGGAACTATCACTGCCGAAAGAGTATTCAAAAGCCCCAGTGCCCTCATAAGAACATACAATGGAACGATGAACATGAATCCTGGAAAGAGCATCTGGAAAATGATGAAGTTAAAGAGAACTTTTCTACCCTTGAAATTTATCTTAGACAGAGCATAACCAATAAAAGCCGATGTTATGATAACCGCGAAGGTTACAGTCATTGAAATAAAAATACTGTTAAAAAGCGCTCTTACAAAGGGCCTCTGCATCGATTCAGCTGACTTCAAAATGAAGCTGTAATGTTCCATTGTAAAGTGACTAGGCCAAAATTTTGTGAAAATTTCAGATGAAGGCTTGAAAGAGGACATGAACATCCAGATATATGGATATATCCAAAGTAAAGAAGCAGCAAATAGAATGATATACAATAAAAGCATCCAGAATTTTTTCATGAATAACTCACCTCTCTCTCGATAAGCTTTCTCGTCAAGATTACGCACCCAAAGCTGATCAGTGCGGTCACTATTGCAAGCGCAGATGCGTAGCCAGGATTCAGTTTTTGGAATGCATTCGTATAGATCATCATCATGAATGTATATGTGTGCCTCATTGGGCCACCACCTGTTATCAGAAAAGGTTCGGTGAAAATACCGAAAGTCAGTGAAATGGCAAGCACCAGTACCATGACCAGCGAGGGATTTAGCAAGGGCAGCGTAATCTTCCAAAACTTCACCCAGCGGTTAGCTCCATCGAGTTCAGCTGCTTCGTAGAGATTTTTTGGAATGGTAACAAGCCCCGAATAGAGTATCAGCCCGTAATACCCTATGAATTTCCAGGTTATCATCATGGATATTGAAAGTACTGCCAGCTGAGGTTGGCTGAACCAGGGTATGGTTACTCCAAAGAGAGAGTAGGTGAGCTTATTAAGAGGCCCATTAATGGCGAATAGTTTTGAAAAGATTATGGAATAGGCCACGCCAGATGACACATAGGCCACAAGGAAAGAAAGCATGAAAAAAGTCTTGAAATACTTGACTTTGGTCAAAGCCATTGCAAAGAGCAAAGACAAAACAAGAACCATGGGAATGAAATAAAGCATGAAATTGAAAGTGTTGATTACAACCCGCCAGAAGTCCTCATCTGTAAAAAGCTTTATGAAGTTGTTAAACCATACAAATCTCCTAGGTGTCAGAAAATTCCATTTCGACATAGCTAGCACGAAAAGCCAAACAAAGGGATATCCCCAAAAAATGGCGGTATAAACAAGATACGCAGTCGAAATTGACCAACCTTTGATGTTCTCGCGTCGTTTTAGCGTCCTCATTCCCATGGCATCCACTCCATTACTCTGTATTTGAAATACTTAGGCTAGAACAAAATACGTCTTATTTTACTGCTGGCATCTTTAAGAGCTTGTTCAGGGGTTTTCTTTCCGTACATAATAGGTTCTATAAGATATTGGGTCATAGCATCTTGAATATCTACGGTAAAAGTTGTTAACGCTGGTGGAATAGCAAAAGGCACATATTCAGCTATTACTTTGAAGTAAGGATTTTCTTCCATGTAATTTGTGAAAATCGGATTTGTTGTAAGGTCCCCACGGGCAGGTGGCATATTGGTGATTTCCATCCATCTAAGGTCGTTTTGGACATTCGAAAATACCCATTTGATAAATTCCCAGGCTTCATTTTTATATTTACAGGATTTAAATATTACGAGCCCTTTAGTATCGGCAAAGACGTGCACAGGCTGATCTGCCGGATAATCGTCAGGTACCGGGGGTGGTGCGATAAGAATATTGGGATACACATCTGGGAATTGTTCCTTGGCCCAATTGAGATCCCATGGTCCTTTGACTCCCCCAAGAACCACACCGTAGTAAAAGGGGAAATTCCCAAGGTCAACGGCAGTCCATTCATTTCTGAACATAGTATCTATAAATGTGGCAACTTTTTTCCCAGCATCATCGTTGAAAGTAGCTCTTGCTTTTTCAACGTCTAAATAACTTTTTCCACCACTTGCTGCATAGTAGTAATTTATAAAATCAAACCAGCGATCCCACCAGTTCCTGCCAAGGACTATGAGAGCACCAAATTTCTCGTTCTTAACCGAATACTTCTCACTCACTTCATACACTTCTGAATAAGTTCTGGGAGCTCTGGTATATCCAAGCTCTTCTAGAAGGTCTTTGCGCCACCAGAACATCATTGGATTAGAATATATGGGAAGCACATAGTTATGTCCTCCGAATTTCCAGCCTTCGACAATGGTTTCCATTTTCCTTTCCGCTATAAGGTCGGAATATCCGGGTAAGCTTTCAAGCGATACTAATTGGTCAGCCTCGATAAGTTGAGCTGCAAATCCACTGAAGATGTTTGTACATATATCTGGGCTGTTGCCCGCGGCAATGGCCGTTAAAATAGCTTCTTCGGAGCTTCCTGAAGCCGGTATGGGAGACCATTTTATCTGTATATCCGGATGATTGGCATTCCATTCCTCTACCAACGGCCTCCAGAACTTCTCCTGAAGAGGATTTGGAGCTGTCCAGAAAACGATCTCCTTTCCCAAAGCAAAGATGGTTATTAAAAGTACACAAAGAACGATAATACCTTTCCTCATAACAAACCCCTCCTTTTATATGGTGCTTTCCCGTTCAATATACTGAGTGAAAAGAGATATCTTAACAGGATGCTTTTCCTCGCCCATGAGCAGGTTGAACAGTCGCCTTGCCGCTATTGACCCCAAATCGTACTTGAATATCTTCAATGTGGTGAGTTTTGGTGAAACCAGTGAAGCACTCATTATGTCATCAAAACCAACAATGGACACATCATCTGGGATTTTAAATTCTCTCAGTTTCAGCTCTTCCATAGCTCTTATTGCAGCCGTGTCATTAGAGCCGAAAATAGCTTCGGGTTTACCATAACTTCTCAGCATCATGTCAATAATCACGCCCATATTGTCACTGACTTCATCAAACTCATAAGATTTTGGCATAAATCCATGCCTTTCCATAGTAGCGATATAACCATCATATCTATCTCTGAATCCAAAATGCGAAAGCGGTCCATGAATATGCACAATTCGCTTGAGTCCCTTAGAAATGAGTCTATCTACCGCAAAAACTGCTCCATCATAGCCATCAGAAACCACGTAATCCACCTTGAGCCCTGGAAGATATTGATCAACCAGAACCACAGGTTTTTTCGTTGCTTTAACCTCTTTGACCAGTTCTTTGGTTATCCCACCACCTATAAGTAAGAAGCCATCAGCATTTTTATCCCAGGAATTCACACTTCGTAAATGCACGTTCATTCTATGGTTCTTGGAAAAATCAATGATTCCTTTATGTACAATGCTATAAAATTCATCAAGAACAGTGGTTATGGATTTGAGGACCCAATCATCTGCCAAAATGTTTACTTCGAAATTTTGCCTTGATTTTGCCAAAAACCTTGCAGCCCTAGCAGGTTGATAGCCCAACTCCTCAATGGCTTTTAATACTCTCTCTTTAACCCTGGCAGAAACATATCCATTGTTGTTTATCACCCGAGAGACGGTTGCAGTAGAAACTTTTGCGAGTTTTGCCACATCAATCAGCCTGGTCATTTTCGAACTCAAAACAGCCACCTCCGTGTGTAAGCGTTTACACATCTAGAAAAATGATAAAACATTTTCTTCTATATAACAATATTCTGTGAGTTGGAATTAGCTCCATTTTCACAGGATTATATTGGATTACACGAAAATATGTTACCGTCACGCATTTCTATGCTATTTAAAAATACAGGATAAAAAAATAACAAAAAGATGAATACCTTAGGAATCCGAAGAAAAGAGACGATAATCGACTCCATTTTTTTATAATTACTAAAATTGGCTTTGAAACAGGTTACTGATTTTGTGAACCCAGCTTATATAATCCCTAATGTGAAAGCGCTTACATATCACACTTTACAAGGAGGGGTGAATCATGAAGAAACTCTTAGCTATTTTTTTGGTGCTCTTTGCATTTACCATCCTGATGGCTGAAACCATCGAAGTTCCTATCACTATTAATAAGACAACACAGTCGCTCGTGCCTTTTAAAATCAGCATGAACAAAATTTTGGATCTTGTAGGAACTGATTTCGACGCGAATTGGGATTCCATAAGATTTGTCGATGAAAATGGCGCTGAGGTTCCTTACCAGGTAGATGACGTTGATCTCAACGGAAAGCTTTCTTCTGGTGATTACATACTCTTGCTGCTCCCCGGAAATGTCACTATGAAAGTCAGCGACGATTTCAGCATCGAGGCTCCAGAATACGACGCAGCCCTTACCGTAAGCAATACCGATGAAGGTGTTACCGTCAGCACACTTACTTTCAAAGCCAGGATAAATAACAAAGGGTTGGTAAAGGTTGAGAAGTTTGAAAGTGTAGAAGGTACCATAGTTGATGAAATAGGTATTGCCAGGGTCGCTGGCTGGGTTGGCTCAACCTACTATATTGATGGTGAGCTCGGCAAGCACGAAGAGAAGACCACTGGTGATTTCAAAGTCATTGACATGAAAGTCCTGCCCGCTGGTCCTGTTGCGGTTACTGTGGTAAGTAAGCTGGATTGCGTTCCCTTCGTGGGTATGGAACAGATAATCGTTACCAGCATCTTCAAAACAGGAGATATCATCTCCTCTAGCCACTTCGTGTTCAAAACCTACACTGACCTTATGAAACTTCAGAACATGATTACAAGGCCCATCACTGATTTAGCGGATGATGCGGTTCATATGCTGCCTGTTTTCAGAAGACTGGTTTGGGCTGATCAGCTCAATATAACACCACGGGAATACTGGGCCGAGAGAAATGCCATCATGAATGTCAATGGCGTACCATACATAGTCTTCCCGGCAACAGACTCCATGAAACCACTCTGGTGGGGAGCTACTTACATTTTTGCCTCTGAAGAATCCTGGAGATCCAATTACTCACCCAGTAAAGGAATAGGTGTTGCCGAAATCAATCCCGTAAAGCCCATTGTTTATGTGAACTATGCTAAATGGGTTAATGGAAATACCTGGGTTTATGAGAGCAGAGAGTTCCGTGATGGCATCTTCAAGTGGATACCTGGCGAATTCGAAGTCTATGAATCCACTGCTGGAAACGTCTCTACCGAAATGAAAGACTGGCCTGCAAGATTTAAGGCCGGCGATGAAGTGGTTTTTGATAGGTATTACGACGTTTACAAGAGCATGAGCATACCAAATGCGATAGAATATCTTGAATTGAGAACTGCAGAAATCCAGTCTATTGCTGTTGGCGAATAAGGAAAATAAATCACCGGGGGCACTTCAAAGTGCCCCCGTTTTTTAGGGTGAGACAATGAAAAACTTATTTTTGGTTATCGTGATGATTTTATTAAGCTGTGTCATTCTCTCCTTTGAATTGAATATCCATCATCTGGAATTTTTAAGGTCTGAATTCAAAATTGAAGAAAATCGTGCAGTTGGTTACTGGATTTATAGTAACCTTCAACCGGATGGCTCATACAAGCACATAGGAGCCAAAGGTGAAGGAATTACCTGTGTTGATGACGTGGCCCGTGTGGCTATTTTCTATCTAAGGCAACTTGAAACCGATCCTGAAGATAATTTCTCGAATAATCGCGCCAAGGAAGCATTGGACTTTCTTTTGAGATTTCAGAGAATCGATGGGGATTTTTACAACTTCGTTTTCGAAGACGGTACAATCAACAAAAACGGGCCCACTTCAAGGGCTAATGCCAACTGGTGGGCGACGAGAGCATTCTGGGCAATTTCTCTAGGAGCAAAAGTGTATTCAAAAACTGACCCTGAATTTGCAAATGCGCTTGCTATCAGGGCAAAAAAAGTGCTAAAAGTTCTCGAAAGTAATTTCAAAAACAACTTGTTGAAAGGATACACAGACATGAGCTCGATAATGCTTCTTGGAGCCTGTGAGCTTTATAGATCTATTCCTGAAAAGGATATTCTAAAAGCGATCGAGACACTCGCAGAAGGAATTATCGACTCTCTTGACACCTCACATGGTGAATTGCTGGGTTTTTTCGATGAAGGAAAAGAAGAATTCAACTGGCACGGTTGGGGCTCAAGGCAGATTGAAGCATTAGTTGAGGCTTATAAAGCAACAGCTAACCAAGCATATCTGGAGTATGCAAAAAAATCTGCTGAAAAGCTTTTTCCCCTCATTATATCAGCAGGTCCTTTGTATTCAGTATCGCGTAGCATAAAGCGCTTTCCACAAATAGCATATGCGGCCGAGGTCTTTGTTAATTCAGCCGCAAGGTTGTATGAAGTAACTGGAGAAGAGCTATATGCCTATTACACTCTGCTTTTGGGGGCGTGGTTTAACGGATTAAATATCCTGAAATCACCCATGATAGGCCCAGATGGGCAGGGATATGACGGACTCGAAATCACCCATCGGAATCTCAATTCCGGTGCTGAATCCACTATTTCAGCGCTACTTGCTTTACAGGCTGTAAAAACTCTACCGGAAAATTATCAGGAGCTTTTTGAAGAGAAAAAAGAATTCCTCACTCCTGCTTTTTTCTTGGAAGCAGAGAAGTTTAATCTTGGTCTTTCTGAAGCGGAAGCCGAAAACTCTAATATCGCTTCCGGG
>NZ_CEYIHJ010000080.1:0-727 GCF_982836095.1 Kosmotoga sp. | reverse complement strand
TCTACCTAAAGTGCGCTATCAAGTGGTCGCCGCGATACCGGATTTCGATGCAAATACAGTTTCTATAAGTGTGAGATATGGAAGGGAAAAGCTCAAAGCTGAAAAGAAACTCAGCTATTATGGCCTGTACAAACTCGGTTCAATAGTGGGCACCGCAGTGGAAGAAAGGCTTAGTTTCGGGCTAAATCCTTCAAATGGAACAGTTGCAATTGACACGCTTGTTTTTATTCCTTCTGTTATAGGCATTTATTTGGATACTTCAGATCAAACGATATTGATAAATAACAGCAATGAAACTTTCAGCGGCGTCCCCCGCGGCAAATGCGCTCTCGTACCTGGAAAAGCAATTTCCTCTGGTGAGATTTTTCAAGTTGCAGTTTCTTGTCAGGCAGTGAAGATAAAGCAGGAAAGAGATTATTTTCTCCTTGACCTTTTTCCGCTTTACAACAACAACGGGATAGTGGATGCAAACCATAGGCGAAAAGGAAATTTCGACAACATTCAAGGCATTACAGGTGCAAGCTATCCCCTTGAAGAAATAAAGAAAAATATTGAGAACGGCTTTCTTCTAATGAAAGACATCCCTTTTCTATTTTCAGATAATGGTTTGGATAACCTTAGAACCAAGAAACAATGCATCAAAGTGGGGTTGAAAGCATCGGAACTCTGGATACTTGGTTCTTCTGACCATGGTGATTATACCGGAGAACTCGTCATAAAATACAAG
>NZ_CEYIHJ010000079.1:0-8354 GCF_982836095.1 Kosmotoga sp. | reverse complement strand
GTTCCGAAAGATGATACAGAGCGGCTTTGCGTGAGACCTTTTCTCTTCCGGTTTATCCGGGTCAGGATGAGACCTTTGAAAAATGTCAATTTTTGTTTAAGTTCAAGAAAGGCGAAAATTTTAACCACAGGGATACATTGAGTATTTCGAGGATTAAAATTTGAGCCTGACGCAGAAATTGAGCCAAAAGGGGCGTTTTGCAAAGGTCTCAGGATGACTAAAGAGTTGACATGACTTACTCCACAGTGATAGAAAGAGAGTGTCCGTTTCAGCCAAAAAGGAACATTTCATCCTTGCCTGACTTGAAGGAAGGGTACGGTGACGCGAATGATTTTCACCCACACTCTGTAACTTGTAAAGGCCTGCATTACACCATGGAAGCCGTGAATGCAGGAGGGCCAGCTTTGGATACTGTACTTTTCGGCATTTCTCTATGAATCCGTGCGGAATGATTCGTCTCCCCATTTATTAGAGGCCCCGGAACCACCAAGGGTCTGGCAACAAAAACTTGCCCAGGGGGATAAAGCTTATAACCTGTTGTTTTTATTACATGCCAATTTGAAAAAAGTGAGAAAATCAAAGGTCTCGATCATTATGAGCGCAATTCATTTGCAAGGGACTATTATGATTGATATTTTTGTGCTAATCTGGAGATCAGCTTATTTGGTGTCGTAAGAAAGGATAGGGATCATGCGTGTGTTAAACCTGCTGCCAGAAGACCGAGGTGGCGGAATTGAATCCTACTATGAACAGTTGAAAAAGTACTTTACCGTTCCGGTAACTTACTTCTTTGTTGGTAAGAGACGCCAGGAGAAGGGCAAATTGAACCAACTGCGCAGGATGATCTCTGATTACCGTCACTTCAGCCAGATTCTTAACGAAAACCAATATAATCTTGTTGTCGTTAATCCATCTTTGGATGTCAAAGGCATTATCCGGGATGGCATATTCTTGTTGATCGCCAGGTGGAAGGCCATAAAGACAATCGTTTTTTTTCATGGGTGGCAGGAGCCGCTGTCTGCGTGGATCGATAGATACTTCCTGCGACTGTTCAGGTTCGTTTACGGTCAAACGGATGCGGTAGTCGTTCTATCCGAACGGATCAAAAAGATCTTGATTTCATGGGGATTCAGACAACGGATCCATGTAGAGGTTACCGTCATTTCAGATGATGTCCTTAACGCCTTTTCATTCAAGGAAGCATTTTCGAAAAGAATTGAATCTCAACGTTGGCGTCTGCTTTTCCTAAGCCGCATTTTACGGCAAAAAGGGATATTCGAAACCATTGATGCGTGGGCCGGTCTTAAAGACAAATATCCAATTGATTTACTGATTGCAGGAGATGGAGAAGATCTTGAAAGTGTTAAATCCTATGTTCGTTCTACAAATTTGTCCAGTGTGTCCTTTTGCGGGTATGTAGTAGGAAAAGAAAAGGATTACCTTTTCAATGATGCACACCTGTACTGCCTGCCGAGCTACACGGAAGGCATGCCTGTTTCGGTCGTGGAAGCGATGGCATATGGATTGCCGGTTGTAACCCGATGGGTAGGACGACTGCCCGAGTTTTTCATAAACGGTGAACACGGGTTTGCAACTACCAGCAAGGATCCTGGAGTTTTCAAGGGTTTCATCGAGAGGCTATATCAAGACAAAACGCTGTATAGTAAAATCTCTTCAAACAATCATTCCTTTGCCAAGTCCAATTTCCTCGCATCCAAAGCTGCTCTTAGGCTTAAGAAAATTTATACTTCGACAGCGAACTGATTACAACAGAAACTCTGATATATCCTTAAGAGTCCGCAGTGTCTAATCTTTGCCCTCATTCATATGGAGAGGATTCTTCTATCCCATCTTCTATAGTGCCCAAAAAAATATCTCTCAAAAACAAGACATTACTCTGGCTGCTCCGGGAACTTACTACCCGCTAACAAGTTCACTTGAACACCAGTATAATTGATTCATTGCCTTCTGCCACATATTTTTCTATAACCTTGAAATGTTTCTCAATCATATTTGCTATATTCTGGAACCTTTCCCTATCGCTTATTCTCACAATCATAACGCCATCCTTTTTCAAATATCTGTGGTATTTATTCAACACCTTTCTTCTACGGAACCTGTTTACATAATAGAGTGATTCTTTAAATAGAATTACGTTGTATTTTCTGTCTGGAGTGTACCTTTCGATATCTCCGACAACGAAATTGTTCCTGGATTTCCTAACGCTGTCAGATTGACACATAATAACTGCATTCTCAATTGCAACTTCAGATATATCAACCCCCATATAAAACCGGCATTTGTTTTCACCTATCCTAAGGCCTGTATTCCCCATTCCACAGCCAAGGTCCAAAATACTTCCTTCGGCACAATACTTCTCAAGAAAACCCAACTCTATATCATCACAATAACTCTCGGTAGAGCCACTCTTTGTAAGATAATCCCACTGGCCATCAGCGTATTCCTGGTCCCAGATTCTGGATTTAATCTTATTATTCCCAATCCTCTTTAGAACCGCCTCTTTAAACCGTATTACTTTTTTCATTTAGAACCTTCCATAGCCTACGATATTAATAAAAAACCGGTCCTGAAAAGCCTATGCAAAATCATATTCTTCAATTCCTCTCCACAGTTTTTAGGTGCCATACCTGGCGAAACAAAGCAAAATCATCAGCAGAAATGGCTCTAAGCCCAAAAACCAGACTCCCATATATGACTCCGCCCAAGGGCACCAAAGTCCACAGAGACAATTGATTTCTGACAGCCCATGTCACGACACCCATAAAGGTTGCCGCCAAAGCAAAGCGCCAACTGAAATGCACGAAGTTGATTTTTGTTCCATCGCGTTTGATGTAAAAGGATAGAAGCAGCGCGTTAAGTAGCAGACTTGCTGGGACTGTGATGGCGGCGCCTAACGATGCCAACGATGTAATCAGAAAATAACCGCACCCCAACCTGGCGGAAAGCGTAATGATCCGCACCCATAGCACTGCATATTGTTGGCCACGAGCGATTAAAACACGCCACAAAACAGAATGGAAAAAAGCTAGAGGTAGAGTCCAGGCCAGTATCCGCAATAGTAAAGTTGCGTTTTCAAACCCAGAACCATAGCACAGGTTGATGATCGGTTCAGCGGTTGCGATTATGCCAGCAGTGAGAGGAAAGGAGATAGCCAGAAGATATTTGATAGATTTATCCTGAATCATCTGAGCCTTCTGATCCGCTATATAATAGGAGCGACTTAGCACAGGGTAAACATTCTTCATGAAAATCTGAGGAATAAAGTACCAAAAACCTGCCAATTTCAATGCTGAACTATAGAGACCGACCTGCGCTTCCTCTTGAATCAGAGAAAGGATGATGATCTCCGGCTGAGCAAACAAAGCACCAAGAATAGACAAGGCCGCAAATACCTTAATCTCCCTAACTATCTCTATGGCGAAGGATACCTTGAATTCCCAACGCAGTCGATCAATGTGCCAATTGATAAAATAGAAAAAGGTTACCATAACAAGGTATTCGACTGAAACAAAAACGACAAGCAGGCCCACCACACCATAACCTTTAATTAATAAGAACACGCTCAAGCTAATGTTGACTATGGTCGCGATGAACTTAACATACATGACGAATTCAACGCGCTGATGTGCTATAAAGACGGCGTCTTGAACCGTATTTAGTGTTCCCGGAAGGATAGCCAGGATAATTACATACATCCCGGCCGTCAATTCAGGTGAGTAAGCGAGATGGGGCACGATAATGAAGAATAAAACCATTATCACAGCCGAGACTACTGTCGCTACCACGCTTGCGTGAATAACGTAACGGCTGGTCCTGGAATGATTTTTGGCGATTTCGCGGACCAGGTAGTCCCCACTCCCCATTGAACCAGCCAGAGAAACAAGACCATAGTAAGCCAACGCAGTAGAATAAATCCCCAGGCCGGTAACATGGAGCATGCGCGAAATCAACAGAACCATTATCAAGCCGCCGGCTCTGGTAATCAGATTCGCAGCGGCAAGTGCGATCGTATTCTTGAAAATCTGCCTGACCTGACTCATTTGTGCCAATTGCCTCAAGGTCGCATCCCTAAGTCCTTTTCCTTTTCAACCCAATAAACAAAATCAGTAATATCGTATGGTTTTCTTCGCACCAAAGACAGAATGCCACTTGCAGTCTTGCGCACCAATCTGAGCAATAAAGATCTGTTTTTTTGATGCCCAAAGATGAATCTGAGCAAGTACTTGAGTTTGGTTTTTGCTCCGCGACTGGAGAGGAAACTGAGCAGAAAAAAAAATCCGTACTGAAGATCCGCGTGGCGCTCAAAAGAATCTGGACCGTAGCGTGCCCATTCCATTACTCTCGGCGGAGATGTGCAGCCTGTTAACGAGGATAAGATCGCTGGGGGTATGGACATATTGTCCAACAATTTGTTCACTATAAGCATTCCCTTGGCAAAATGCTTCAGTACGGCAAATTGTTTGGCCTTGCGGACTAATTGCTCCCAATCAATCTGTTCCGTGTTTTCCCTGAAAAACTCCAACAGATTATTCAACCCAAACAGGCGATTGTGCTCTTGAACTCCCAGGCAGGTCCCAAGGTAAAGGAGCATATCTTCCGGCGAAAGAGCCATAATTTCGATGCAAGCAGCAATCCGGCTATCATGACCTTTATGGCAAATTAATTTGCCTCTTATTGACCGAATTGCGACGTTTTTTTTGGATCTGGGAGTGGCCTTTTTCACTTTAAAGAGGTACTCAAGGCTTTCCTCTATCGCGCATCGAATGGCTATTTCCGTGGAGCGGTCGGCCAGCACTGGATCTGCGGAGATAATCTTCCGGTCCTTCTCGTATGATTTAGATTCATGTCCCCCTATCGGCTTAAATCCAGAGTCCACAAAAGCTTGACGAATATGAGATAAGTCATGATGAAAGACGAAGAAACGTATTGGCTCGAAGGATTTTAGCAAGGGGTCTGGAAAGACCTTCTCTGGAAATGTCCCATCAAGGATAAAGGCAGTCCCACCTATATTTCTAAAGACAGAAGCAATATTGTCAATTTCTCTGTACAAATGCATAGCGCTGACCGCCTGTTCCCGGACTACCGCTTCAAACTCTTTCATGACTACTGCAGGAGGTGAAGCCGCCAGGCGAATCTCATCCAGGGAGGAATGCAGGGGGCTAAGGTTGCCAAACAAAGGCGAAAATATACTTCCTTTGAAGTAACCTGGCTCAATTTCTCTCATTACATCTCGAGGAATCGGTGTGTTAAACAAATATTTCACCAAGAACAAAACATGGTAAATTGAGGATTCTGCACCAACTTTTTTGGTAATTTCAATTAGATATTGCCAGTCCAGCAGACCCTCATAACGCCTCAAGAGTTCAACGATATCACAGAACAAGATTAGTTCTGCATAGGAGTGCCCTTCAAGGTGTAGACAGAGATGAAAAAGCATATCCTCTGGCTTTGGAACCAGTATCTGAGAATCATTTATCGCCATTGGGATGGCGCTTTGCCACATTCTATCGATCTTGAAATCAAGGCGGCCTTCGCGGTAAATATCATATTCCAGTTGATGAACATTCCATTGCAAATCAATCCACACATTGTCGATTTTCCTCTGGAAATTTTGACCGCAGGCGTATTTTAAAGTGAAAGGTGTGTCCGGATCGGGCAACGGAGTGAAGCCCAAATTAGCCATGCAGATTGCAGCTTTTTTATAGTCCTTCCTGTGTATCAGGATGTCAATATCACCCATAGGCCGCAATCCTATATCCACATACACCTTCCGGGCCAGCTGTATGTCTTTCAGCCCCATAGCTCGTATGCCGGCCTGTTCAAAGACCTTTGTTACATCCCTTATGACCCGGTAGAGGCGGTCATTTCGCAAGCAGCAATTTTGATAAAGCTCCCGCAGTTCTTGAATAATACCAACGGGCACGAACCCATCGAATTCTGCAACCCGTTCTACCTGACGCAGGCCACTGTAGAATAAGGGCGATACTCCGTGTATGATTGACGTTTTTAAAATATAGGCCCAGTCCAGCTCACACTGCAGCAAATTTGTCGCTGCTGCAATCGCCTCGTCACTCATCTTCACTCTGGAACATTGGATCAATAGTTGGTCTTCAGATGCTATAGTCATTTTTTTTAGAGAAATAAGAAATTGCTGTCTATGGTGGACTGGCGCGCTCACAAAATAGAAAGATCATATTTCAGGTTGTTTTTGATTCCTTCAGGGGGGTACCCCTGTTTTTCAGCAATTTGAATAAGTATTGCAAATAATAAAGCCAGTCGTAGCCACCTGCAAGTTTAGCAGCAAGAAGCTTGGAATCATCAAATGTGTTTACTGGCAATCGTTTCAAGAAAAAGGATTTATCAGTTAGTGACGTAGTCCCAATATTTGTAGTGGCACAGCAGTTAAAACAGTATTTTTCAAGAGTGTCTCTCAGATATTTCTTGAACGCCATATCTTGCGCAGGAAATGCATAAGGGTATGAAAAAGACCTGATCGACGTTCCAATTTCATTTTCGATGGCCTCTTTAGATTCCCTAATTTCAAATTCTATTTCACTCTTCCTCAAGGCATACAAATCAAGATGATTTACCGAATGAGACCCAAAGTCGATTCCATTTTGACTTAATTTGCTTATTTCACTCCAACTGAGATACTCCTTACTCTTGAGCCTCATATTACCTTCTTTTTGCATGAAACCGGTAGGCAGAAATACCGTTGCTGAATAGTCATATTGGTTAAGAATACCGAAGGCTTCACTGAGAAAGTCTCTGAATCCATCGTCGAAGGTGATAACAACTGATTTTCGTTCCAACCTCTTATCAGCAGATTGCTGTAAGATGAGGTCTTGAAGACTGAGGTTGCTATATCCGTTATCATGCAGGAACTTCATGTGATTGGAAAAAACTGAGGGATGAGTGGAAGTCTCAAAGTAGGGGTGACCACCTTGCATTCGGCCACTCGCAATACTGTGATACATCAGAATCGGTACTTGCTGTTTGGTTCTTCGCCTATTTCTCCTCAGCAATAGATAAAATAGATATAGCGTTAGAGGGCGGTCTATTCGGAAATAGGTCATGGTTAATGAAAGCTCTTTGATCTAATCTATAGGTTTTTTCTTGAAGCAATAAGTGAATTTACTAAATTGAGATAGATATATTTCTTTGCATCCCAATTGTTATTCTGTATAAACTTATACGCATTTTCAGATAGCTTTTTGCTCAATTTCTTATCTTTTATAAGCAAGACCATGGCTGAGGCCAAATCTTCCTCATCTTCAGGGTCAAAAAATTTCACCATTGATTCATCAAAATAGTATTGATCGATTTTGGTTCTGGAAGCAATAACTGGAGTCCCAATGGCCATAAACTCCAATATTTTTGTGCTGAATGCCTCTCCTCCAAAAGGATCGTTGCGTTTAGGTACAATCCCTATATCCGCGTTTGCCATGAGAAGAGCAACTTCTTCAAGAGCGACCCCTCCTTTCAACAGAACCCTTTCTTCCAAACCGAGTGTCCTAATCAATGACCTTAACGTGTCCTCTTCCGGGCCATCACCATAGATGTAAAAGTATGCATGGGGGACGTCAGCCTTAATCATGGAAAAGGCCTTAATGGCCACATCGAGGCCCTGATGCCAATAAAAACCCCCGGGATAAAGCATGATGATTTTTTCCTTCTCTCGCAATGTGGCCGAATTTTTCCTATGAAAGATAGTAGGATCAGGGAAATTTAGAATAACAGTGCACTTTCCTTTCCTTACTGAGCGAGAGAGTAGCCTGTTGTGCCAAATGTGATTTGAAATGATCACATGATCTGAAAAGGCAATAGAGAGTTTTTCAATGAAAACCAATGTTTTGAAAACAAAAGAGTTTTTCGTTACGCCAAATTTGTTCGCATAGAATTCAGGGACTATATCATGAATATCTAAGACGATTTTAGCGCCATATAATTTTGGCACCAGGGCTGCAAAAACTTCAAAATCGGGAACTGAGTGAACATGGATAAAATCATATGGTCTCTTAAGGCTTTTTCGGCACAGAAAGAATGATGATAGTATGAAAAACTTCAATAACCTATACAGATAAGTCAGATTATGGGTTTCATTAGGGATCCTTTCCTGAATTTTGCAGATTCGAACACCTTTTATCTCCTCATACCTAACCATCCCCTTTTCCCTTAACGAAATTACGTCCACATTATGCCCCTGTTCGGCAAGTATCTCGGCATAGCGTCTGACGCGTCCGTCAGTTTGGTAAAAGGTATATGCAACCATACAAATATTCATTGATATATTTCCTCTATCGGTTTTGGCAGGGGATTCATATGGCAGATTT